>JAFTGE010000047.1 GCA_017458085.1 Oscillospiraceae bacterium | reverse complement strand
CACGAGCTGTGCGAGCTCAACCGCCAGCGGCAGAGCATCGAAAATGAGATCTGGAAAGAGGCCAACGCCATGCTCCAGGGGCAGGCGCCCGACGGGCCCATCGTCCTGGCCAGCGACCACTGGCACCAGGGTGTGATCGGCATTGCCGCCTCGCGTCTGGCCGAGCAGTACTCCCTGCCCGCAATTATCGTGTATTTAAACGACGAGGTGGGCAAGGGCTCCTGCCGCAGCTACGGAGGCTTCAACCTCTTTGAGGCGCTTTCCGCCTGTTCGGATACGCTCATCGGCTTCGGCGGGCACGCGCTGGCCGCCGGGCTAAACATCCGGCGCGACAGGCTCGACGATTTCCGCGCCGCGCTGACCGCATATTACCGCGCGCACAAGCCGGATTCTGTGCCGGAGGTGCAGTGCGACCTCCTGATCACGGACCCCGCCATGCTTTCGCTGGAGAACGTCCGCTCGCTCGATCTGCTGGAGCCTTACGGCAACGCCAATCCCAAGCCGGTCATGTGTCTGAGCGGCGCACGGCTGGAATCCCTGTCCGAGGTGGGCGGCGGCCGCCACCTGCGCATGCGCGTAGGTTTTCACGGCAGCAGCTTTGAGTCCATTTTCTTCTCCCACAACGCCGCCGAGGTCGGCGTGCATGAGGGAGAGCTGATCGATATAGCCTTTACGCCGCAGATCAACGAATACCGCGGCAACACCAGCGTTCAGCTGGTGGCCTCCGCCGTGCGCGCCCACGACGGCGCGGCCTTGTGCGGCGCGCTTTTGGCGGGCGACCGGGCGGTGGAGTGGGCCGCGGCACCCTACTGCCCCGACCGCGCGGACTTTGTACGCGTCTGGCGCGCCATGCCGACGGATTTTTCCGTTGGCGCCGACACAGAGGCGGTGCTGGCCCAATGCCCGCCGGCCATGGCCCCGGAAACCTACTGTCTGTGCCTGAAGGTGCTGCAGGAAGCGGGGCTGTTAAAGGGCGAGAACGACGCCATCTTCTCCGCCCGCTGCGCCAGCATCTCCGGCAAGGCCGATCTGGAAGCCACACGGCTGATGGGCAGTCTGCGCGGCTATCAGTCAAAATAGGAGACAAGCATGGAAAATCAGGAACTTACCGTCCGCACCCCGGACCCCGACGAGCAGTTCGAGGCGCTGATTCAGAAAATCAAAGACAGCGGCCATAACATGGATCTGGGCCGCATCCGCGCCGCCTATGAGATGGCGCGGGTGGCGCACTCCGGCCAGCTCAGGCGCGATGGCTCGCCCTATGTGACGCACTGCATTGCCGCAGCGGACATCAGCGTGGACATCGGCCTGGACGAGGATTCGATCATTGCGGCGCTGCTGCACGATGTGATTGAGGACACCAACCTCACCCACGAGGACATTGCCCGTCAGTTCGGCACTGCGGTGGCGGACATCGTCGAGGGCGTCACCAAGCTGACGCGCGTGCAGTACACCAGCAAGGAGGAGGAGCAGGCCGAAAACCTGCGCAAGATGCTGCTGGCCATGGCCAAGGACATCCGCGTCATCCTCATTAAAATTGCCGACCGCCTGCACAACATGCGCACCATGGCCTATCAGTCCCCGGAAAAGCAGCGCGCCAAGTCCCTGGAGACGATGGAGATTTACGCCCCCATCGCCCACCGGCTCGGCATGCAGCGCGCCAAGTGGGAGCTGGAGGATCTGGCCCTGCAATACCTGGACCCCTCCGGCTACAAGGAAATCACCGACAACTTAAACGCCCGCATGCCGGAGTTGGAAGCCTTCATGGACAATATGAAGGCGAAGATTCAGGCCCGGCTTGACGCCGAGGGCGAGCAGGCCACCATCTATTGCCGCATCAAGCACGTCTATTCCATCTATCGTAAGATGTACGCGCAGAAGCTGGATATCAACGGCATTTTTGATCTGTGCGCCTTCCGCGTGATCGTCGACAGCATCCCAGACTGCTACAATGTGCTCGGCATCATCCACGACATGTTCAAGCCCGTGCCGGGCCGTTTCAAGGATTATATCTCTACGCCCAAGCCCAACATGTATCAGAGCGTGCACACCACGGTCATCGGCTCCGAGGGTATCCCCTTCGAGGTGCAGATTCGGACCTGGGAGATGCACTACACCGCCGAATACGGTGTGGCCGCCCACTGGAAATACAAAATGGGCAGCAGCGCCAACACCGCCCTCAAGGAGGGCGACGAGGATCGCTTCGCGTGGGTCCGGCGTCTGCTGGAAAGCCAGCAGGAGTCCGACGCGGTGGACTTCTTCCACAATATGAAGGTGGACATGTTCGCCGACGACGTGTTTGTCTTTTCCCCCAAGGGCGACGTGATCAACCTGCCCGCCGGGGCCACGCCCATCGACTTTGCCTACTCCATCCACTCCGACATCGGCAACCACATGGTCGGTGCGAAGGTCAACGGCCGCATTGTCACCTACGACTACGCCCTGCAAAACGGTGACATTGTGGAGATCCGCACCTCCAAATCCGCGCCCGGCCCCAGCCGCGACTGGCTCAACGTGGCCAAAAGCGGCTCTGCCCGCACCAAGATCAAGCAATGGTACAAGAAGGAACGGCGTGAGGAGAACATCCAGCGCGGCCGGTCCATGCTGGAGGAAGAACTCAAGCACAACGGCCTGACCCTGGACGACGTGATGGATGAGGCCGTGTGCGGCCCGATCCTCAAGCGCTTCTCCTTCTCCTGCTTTGACGATCTGCTGGCCGCTGTCGGCTACGGCGGCATCACCGCCACCCGCGCGGCCAACCGCCTGCGCGACGAGGCCAAGAATCTCAAGCCCGAACGCAAGACCGCCCTGGACAAGGTCTCTGAGGCCGCCGAGCGCCGGGAGACCCAGGCTGCCAAAAAAGAGGGCAAGGCTGTCCACGGCATTCTGGTGGCGGGGCTGTCGAACTGCCTGGTCAAGTTCTCCCGCTGCTGCACCCCGGTGCCGGGCGACGACATCATGGGCTTTATCACCCGCGGCCAGGGCGTGTCCATCCACCGGCGCGACTGCGTCAACTGTCAGCAGCTTTTAAGCCAGCCCGAAAACGCCGGACGCTGGGTGCAGGTTTCCTGGGCCAGCAAAATCCCCGACACCTATGTCACCACCATCCTCATCTCCGCCAAGAACCGCTCCGGCCTGGTCATGGACATCGCCACCGTCCTCAACGCCATCAACGCCAAGGTGCGCTCCCTCAACGCACGCGAGACCGGCATCAGCATGGCGCTGGCCTCGGTCACCGTGGAGGTCAAGGACGCGTCCGAGCTCAAATATATCATGAGCCGCCTCGCCTCCGTGCCGGGGGTCGGCTCCATTACCAGAAACGGAATGTGAGGTCTGCCGTGAGAGCTGTTGTTACAAGAGTAAGATCTGCCTCGGTGGAAATCGAGGGACAAATTCACGGACAGATCGGGCCGGGACTGCTGGTGCTGCTGGGCGTCCATCAGGAGGACACCGAGCGCGAGGCGAAAAAAATCGCCGATAAGCTCTGCGGCCTGCGCATCTTTGAGGACGAAAACGGCAAAATGAACGTAAGCCCCGCCGATGCCGGGGCGCAGCTGCTGATCATCAGTCAGTTCACGCTCTTTGCCGACTGCAAATCCCGGCGCCCCGGCTTCTCCAAGGCCGCCCGGCCGGACACCGCCGTTCCCCTCTATGAGCTGGTCATCGCGGAATGCCGCGCACGCGGCTTTTCCGTTCAGACCGGCGTCTTCGCCGCCGACATGCAGGTGGCTTCCGTCAACGACGGCCCCGTTACCATTATTCTGGACACAAAGGAGCTGTGATCCTGCTCCTTGATAGAAAGCTGCCTTGGATTTCTTAGCAGGAATTGCGTCATACAAGGCAGCTTTCGCAGAGCATAATGGATATATATGGTCAAGAAAGATAACGCAGTATGACACAATTCCTGCCGGAAAGACCGGCAGATTACAATCAAGGAGTAGGATAATATGCTGATCAAAACTCTGCCCGTCGGCCAGTTGGAGACCAACTGCTATGTGGTCACCAATGAGGACACGCTCGACTGCGTTGTCATCGACCCCGGCGACGAGGCCAATACCATTTTGGATTATATGGAATCCAACCGCCTGCACTGCAAGGCGATCTTCCTGACCCACGGGCACTTTGACCATGTGGGCGCAGTGGATGCCGTAGCGGAGGAGACAGGCGCGGTCGTCTATATGAACCAGAACGACGACGCCCGCTACGATCCCGCCCGCTACATGCGTTACTCCCTGCCGGAAAGCGGACGCTTCTACGGCGACGGCGATGTGATCAACGCCGCCGGGCTGCGCTTTGAGATCATTGCCACCCCCGGCCACACCCGGGGCGGCGTTACCATCCGCTGTGAAGATGCGCTCTTTACCGGCGACACGCTCTTCAAGGGCAGCTGCGGCCGGACCGATCTGCCCGGCGGCGACATGGAGCAGGAGCTCGCCTCCCTGCGCAAGATATGCCAGCTTCCCGGGGATTACGAGGTTTACCCCGGTCACATGGACGCCAGCACGCTCGAGCGCGAGCGGCTGTTCAATTACTATTGCCGTATGGCCATGCGGAAATAACGCCATTTTCCATAAAACGCCTTCACAGCGTTTTATAAAAAAGGATAAACCCGAAATTTTGCACAGAACCAGCAAATCTGCCAATTGAAATTTGACGGCGTTTGACGCATAATGTCTCACAGAAAATTTTGAATCGGAGGCAATCTATGAAACGTGCAACCAGAGTCGGCCTCATCACCAGCGGCGGCGACTGTCAGGGTCTCAATGCTGCCATCCGCGGTGTGGGCAAAGCACTCTTTCACCGCGTTGACAACATTGAAATCTACGGCATGTTCGACGGCTACCGCGGGCTGATCGAGAGCGACTATAAATTTATGGAGCCGAAGGACTTCTCCGGCATCCTCACCGAGGGCGGCACCATCCTCGGCACCTCCCGGCAGCGCTATGTGCCGGGCAAGGATATCGTGGACGACGAGGGCAACAGTGTCATCCCCCAGATGCTCAATACATACAACCGCCTGAACCTGGACTGCCTGGTCATCATGGGCGGCAACGGCACCCAGAAGAGCGCCAAGCTCATCTCCGACGCGGGTATGAACGTCATCACCCTGCCGAAAACGATCGACAACGACATCTGGGGCACGGACACCACCTTTGGCTTCCAGAGCGCGGTGGACATTGCCACCAATGTTATCGACTACCTGCACTCCACCGCCAGCTCCCACGGCCGCATCTTCGTGGTCGAGCTCATGGGCCGCGACGCCGGATGGCTCACGCTGCAGGCCGGTATCGGCAGCGGCGCCGACGTCATCCTGATCCCCGAGATTCCCTACGATCTGAACAAGGTGGCCGACATGCTGATCGCGCGGCGCAAGGCCGGCCGCGGCTTCTCCATTGTCGCCTGCGCCGAGGGTGCTGTCTCTGTCGACGATGTCAAGCTCGACGAGGAAGAGAGCCGTCGCAAGCGCGAGAACAGCAAGCACTCCACCGTTTCCTACGAGATCGCCGCAAGGCTGGAGCAGCTGACCGGGCAGGACACCCGCGTCACCGTTCCCGGTCACTATCAGAGAGGCGGTCCTCCCTGCGCTTACGACCGCGTGCTCGCCACGCAGTTCGGCGTTGCGGCAGCCGATTTGATCATCAACAAGCAGTATGGCCGCATGGTCGCCATCCAGGGCGGTCAGATCACCTCCATCCCCCTGGCCGACGCTGCCAGCAAGACCAAGTTCCTGCCCGTGGATCATCCCATGATCCAGGTGGCCCGGGACATCGGGATCTCGATGGGCGACTAGCTCTGAAGAAAGGGCATAAGGTCGTGTTGCCGTGCAAGCACAACGACATCGACCGATGCCCTTTTTCCTCGCTCCCAACATGAAGTCACTGCGTTCAACTGCATGTTGGTTTTGATACTAGAATCTGATAAAAAGCTCTAAAAGCTTTTTATCAGCGCTTCATGCGCGTCAGATTCTGTATGAGACGTGGTGACGCGACTTTGGAGCGGCACCGCAATGCGTAGCATGGCATCTCTGATTAAAGTATTTAATCAGAGATTAGTATGAATCTGTGTTAACCGGCTGCCATGTTCTTCCTCTCCAAACGGAGTCGCTGTGCCCGACTCTGTTTGGAACGAATGGATATACGACGCAAAGGAGAATTGACATGTCCTTTTTTCGCTCACTTCTTCAAAAGCTGAAGAAGCAACACCCGTCAGCGCCTGTCACGCGCTCCGCGCCCGAGGGCCTTGCGGAGAAGGCCAATGAGCTGCGCCACAATGCGCGCACCGGCGATCCGCGCCTCGGCAGCCACCGCTCCGGTAAGATCGGTGAAGAATAAGGGATAGATTCGTCGCCACTCAAATTACATGTTGGCAGGACATGCCGTGCGCAAATGCGCCCCACCATCTTTCTTTTCATTGCGCTGAAAAGAAAGACGGTGCCGCGCCCGGTACCAGAAAGAAAAGATCGCTAAACGCGCTGAACGTGGTTGCAGGGCGAAGGCTGGTCATCGCGATCGTCGTACATGGTGCCGGTCTAATCTGTGTCTATACCTGTCCGCGAAGCCGTCCGCGGAAACAGCGGCGATCCGGTATAGAGCTGTACCAGACAAATGCCCTGCTTGGTATCCGCGGGTGATATGGATCGTCTTTGCTAATGATACCCGCGTTTAAGCGCGCTTTTCTCTTTGGAGTTCAAGAACCGTTTCTCTTTTCT
>JAFTGE010000115.1 GCA_017458085.1 Oscillospiraceae bacterium | reverse complement strand
TTCTTTTCACCGCTATTTTTGTCGCACAATAATTGTACCAAAAAAGAGAACGCCTCCAGGTACTTTTACCTGGAAGCGTTCTCTTTTTAGGACTTTTTCACAGCCCCTGTATCTTATTCTTTATCCTGCGTCTCGGCGGCTTCATCGGCAACGACAAGCTCGTCGGACTCGATCTCTTTATTTTTGTTCTCGTCAACGCCGAGTGTGGCGTTGATTTTTTTCTTTGCCTTCCGCCAATAGATACCGACGGCAGCGCCCACGGCAATCACGATTCCCGCGACCGCCTGGATGATGTACGTCATGACCGAGGGGTCAATGTAGGCTTCACCGTTTGCGCCAAAGAACAGCATCGCGGCAAACGCGGTCAAAGCCACGCCGCAGAATCTCATGGTTTTATTCATGTCACTTGGTTTCCTTTCTGTCTCTGATTTTTCTTTGAATGGCGGAAATGATGTACTTGCCCTCCACCTCCGCGCAGCCGCCCACATGGTAGACATGCTCCTTCATGGTCTGTGTAATCGCTTCGCGGAACTCCGCCTGACGGTTGAGCAGCGTCTCCGCCGTCTCACCGATCTTGTCCAGATCATCCAGCTCGAGCGCACAGCCGACAACATTTCTCAGCTCGATGTTCATCGGCACCGTCTTGATTTTCTCCCAATCGGGATTCATGACCTTCATGGGCGTGTTGATAAACAGGACCGGCTTCTTGGTGGTAAAGGCGAACTCCCAGGCGATATCCGACCAGTCGGTGATCAGCAGGTCGGCGTCAAAAACCGTCGTATTGGAGGAAAAGTCGGTCTGGATCGTCACATCGTCACAGCTCTCGTACCGAGCTTTGAGCTGCTCCATATAGGCCCCCTGATGGCGCACATGCTGCGGGTGCGGGCGTACGGTTACATCATACCCCTTTCCCTGCAATCCGTCCAGTATTTTTTCAAGGCAGCTGTCCACGATGTTATCCTTCTGCCAGGACGGTGCAATCAGGATCTGCTTGACCTCCCGCTCGACATGGGGTCTGCCCTCGTACTGAGCGATCATATCGTCAAGCAGCGAATACCCGGTCTCCACCAGATTCTTTTCCGGCGTACGGTTAAGCGCTTCCATCTCGCGCAGCTCTTGCTTCTGATGCTCGCCCACGCAGAAGACCGTGTCGTAATGATCCTCGGCGCCCTTGCGCATGGTGAGATTGATGCTGCCCATACCGTGCTGGACATAGATATATTCAATATCCTTACGCACATAACTGCGCTTGATATGGTAGTTTTCGATATCCGGCATGGTCATAACCACCACGTCGGCGTCCATCTTCATCATCAGCGTGATCAGCTTTTTCTCCCCGATGAAATAGGGCTTTATGCGGCTCTGGGTTTTTGCCAGGTCAAAGACTGCGTCGTTGGGGTCGCTGGTGATATAATGAATGGTCAGATTTGTGTTTTTCAGCAGGTACTCGATCGTCCGCTGATAGTATTTATAGAAGCCGCTGCTCTCGGAGTAATAGACCAGATGCTTGTTGACAACGGAAAAGAAGCGCTTATAATCGGCCTTTTCCCGTTTGGCCTCGGCGTCACCGAACAGCTTTTTCTTTTTCCCGCCCAGACTTTGCAGCGCCGCAAGCTCCTGCTTGCTCTGCTCGAGCGCCTCGTAGTCCACATAGTCCTTGGGGTTGATGACCGCATTGAGCGCATAGAGCTGCACGATGGCAAGCAGATTGCTGGCGATCCAGTACACCGCCACCCCCACGGGCACGAACCAGCCCAGATACAGCGACAGCGCCACCGACAGCACCAGCATCCCGTACTTGTTCCAGTTGCTCTGCTCAGACTGGAGCACATTTGCCGCGTTCTGTGCCGCGCACATGGCCCAGGCGGATAGCCCTGCGAGTATGGGAGACAGTACCAGCCATCCCTTTTTCACGCTGGGCACCAGGCTCAGATCAACGCCCAGGAAGCGCATATCGATCCTTCCGTCGGACATGCCGGCGCGGATCGCCTCGATCAGTCCCATCAGCAGGATGATCTGAATCACCAGCGGAATGATCGATGCCATCGGGTGATACTTTTCCCGTTTGAAAATCTGGGACTGTCCCTCCGCGATCGCGTCGGGATCGCCGAAATGTGCGGCCTTGAGCCGGTTGATTTCCGGCTGCATTTTAACCATCTTGATGGAGTTTTTTTGCAGCCACACGGAGATCGGCAGCAAAATGATCTTGCTTAGCAGCGTGAAAAGAATGATTGCCAGGCCATAGTTTTTACAAAGCCCATAGCACAGCATCAAAACCCATTCCAGCGCCCTGTACAGTACTTCCATTCGTTATCTTCCAACCCTTTACTTTTCTCTCTCAAAAATTATGCCGGAGGGTATGAGTGTGTCCATATTCTCCGCATGTCCGCTCTGGATATATTCCACGATCCGATCGCTGTCGGTCATCTCATAGAACATGAAGCGTCTGTCCCGCGTGTCGCCCTCCTGCCAGGAGAAGACCTCCTCCGACTGCATTCCGTCGGCCAGCTTGAAGTAGGCCTGTTGAAGGTCGTCATAAGAGATGGGCGCGTCGTCGCGCTGGAAATCGTGTTTCTCTCCGATGCCTTTGATCAGCAGGATCGGGTGCTGGTTGATGGTGTCCAGATCCATTCCATTGTGGCTGCCATGGTCGGACATAATAAGGATCACCGTGTTGTCGTAGACGCCGGCCTCCTTCATGCGGTCGAGAAAAAGCTTCACCATCTTGAAGTTTGCCTCGATCACATCGCGGTAGGGGCTGCTCTCAAGGACATTAAGATCCTTGTCATACACATGCGGCTCATGCGCCCCCTCCAGATGAAGGTACTTATAGCAGCGCTCGTTAACGACGGTAATGGGGTTTTCGTCCAAAAGCCGATGATAGAAGCTCAGATCGGACCAGTCGTAGTAGGATCTTCCGTCGTCGCCGGCAAACACCATTTCCTCGTTGAGTCGCCCAGGCAGATCGTAGCCCAAAAACTTGAGATCCCATGGCGCGTGCTTGACCAGCGCCATCTTGATCAGCAGCTTACAGGGAAAGCCGAAAGAGCCAAAGCCGGGCTGATCCATGGTCAGGTTTTCAAAGTCCCCCACCTTTACGCTGGCCGTCACATAGGGGTCATAGGGATAGATCCACTTGCGATAACCCTGCCGTGTAATCTCCTGCAGGAAGGGAGAAGCGGAAAAAGCGGCCGTCTCAAATTCCACAAAATCCTCCTGCGCCT
>JAFTGE010000046.1 GCA_017458085.1 Oscillospiraceae bacterium | reverse complement strand
GTCCACAAAGTCTGCCATCGGGCTCGACGGCGTGATCGGGTAGATCGCCGCTACTTCCGTAAACGCATACGATACATGGGCGGCCGCGTTATTGCCGTCCATCGTCTTGTAATGTCTCTCCATCTTTTCTATTCCATCTCCTATATAATAGAATTCAAAATTGGACAGTCTTATATTAACATCAAGTTGTGATTTTGTAAACACGCAGCTCGAACAAATTTCATCTGCTTACGCGCCGACAAAATTCGGCATAAAAATACACCGGGTGGGGAATTCACTCCTCTCTTTTCCGGTCATTTTCCCATTCGAGTGGGGCGGCGTCCCTATTTTTCGCGGCAAAAAAGCGGCAAACAATTGACGAATCTTGAATCTTGTGCTAAAATGCAGACTGTATCTTTACACCACCATTTTTTGTGAAAGAAAGGTGCTAAAAATGATCTGCTTAAACTGCGGAAAAACCGTCGATGACGACCTGCGGGTCTGCCCCTATTGCGGCAGTCTGACCGAGGCGTTCGACGCCGCCCCCTATTACAGCGACGACACGCCCGACGAGGCCGCCGCTCCCGTGAACGACGCCATTCCCGAAGCGGACGACGGGCAGGAATTCTTTGATGACGACCCCGTTTACCGCGAGCCTCGCAAGGCCGGCGGCCGGGCCGCCGCTCTCCCCGGCGGGCTGAACCTGGCGACGATCCTGGCTGCGGTCAGCTGCCTGCTCAGCCTGATCTGCCTGCTGTCCGTTCTGTCCCTGCGCAGCGGCATCGCCAACCAGACAAAGGAGCTGGCCGGCGGCGTCAACGAGCTGCGCTCCGCCGTCGCCTCCGTCAACGACCGGCTCGCCACGTTGGATTCCACCCTGGCCACGGTTCAGTCCGAGGCTTATAACCAGCTCGCCAGCCAGTCCATCGCCATCACCAAGGACATCACGCCCCTGACCGGGCCTGTGGAAGCGGGCAAGTACAACCGCATGTTCATCATCGACGCCAAGGGCAACCTCAACGTGAACACCTCCTTTGACTGGCAGAAGTACAACGAGGCTACCGGCGGCTGGGTCTCCCTGGTTTTCACCGGCAACGCCACCACCAACGAGCAGTACGGCCTGCGTCTGGAGAACATCTACAACAAGAACGAAAACACCTATGAGTCTGTGCTCTGGGCCAACGGCATCACCGGCGAGGCCGCGGGTACTTACCGCTGTGTGATCACCGACGCAACCGGCATCACCAAGACCAGCGCCGAGGCAACCGTTTCCATCGGGTAATTCCCCTGTATGCTCACGACAGCGCGGAGTATTCCGCGCTGTCGTCATTTTTCGGCGGTATCCCCCCTGGGGGCTTCCCTTTTTACCCACTTGCGTGGTATACTGATTTCATCCCGGCCCGAGGAAGTGTCATTATGGAAAACGAAGAACAGGTCTACTATCACGATCACGGCGACGGCGTGGTGCACAGCCACCCTGTCGAACACAGCCACGACCACGCTGACGGGCACGCTCATCACCACGGCCACACCCACGACCATACGCAGACCAAGGCGGTCATCAACCGTCTGGCGCGGGCCATCGGCCATTTGGAGTCGGTCAAGCGCATGGTGGAGGACGGGCGTGACTGTACGGAGGTGCTGGTGCAGCTGGCCGCGGTGCGCTCGGCGCTGAACAACACCGCCAAGATCATCCTCAAGGACCACATCGAGCACTGTCTCTCTGGCGCGGATGGCGACCTGCAGTCTCTGGAGGAACTCAACGACGCCATCGACAAGTTCATTTGATTCAACCGATCCGCCTGCGAGCTTGTCCGCAGGCGGTCTTTTTTGCGCGAACCGATAACAAAACGCCGGCAAAAAGTTGCGAAAAGCCCTTGACAAGTTTGGAAAAACGGATATAATTATTAAGCCTGTCCACAGGATGGGCAATCCTTGCTCCCGCTCAAACGGGGGCCAAAAGACCAAAAGGAGGTGCAACCATGGCAAAAGCAAGCGAAAAGTACGAAGTGATGTACATCATCAACCCCAACTTCACCGAGGAGGAGACCGCGGCGGTTGTTGAGAAGTTCAGGGCACTTGTGGAAGCAAATGGTACGCTGGAAGAGATGGAGGAGATGGGTAAGCGCAAGCTCGCTTACGAGATCAACTACATTTCCGAGGGCTACTATGTGCTGATGAAGTTCACCAGCGGCCCCGAGTTCCCCGCTGAGCTGGACCGTATTCTCGGCATTACCGACGGCATTCTGCGTCGCCTGATTACCCTGCGTGCAGAGTAAGGAGCGTCCGAAATGCTGAATCACATTACCATTATGGGCCGCCTCACCCGTGAGCCGGAGCTGCGCACCACGCAGTCCGGTGTCAGTGTGACGAGCTTCACCGTTGCCGTAGACCGTGACTTTGGCGGTCGCGACGGCGGCGAGCGGCAGACCGATTTTATCGACTGCGTCGCATGGCGTTCCACGGGCGAATTCGTGTCCCGGTATTTTCACAAGGGAAGTATGATCGTTGTCTCCGGCCGTCTCCAGTCCCGCAAGTGGCAGGACCGTGACGGCAACAACCGCACCAGCTGGGAAATCAACGCCGACAACGTCTACTTCGGAGAGAGCCGCCGTGACAGCGACTCCAACCGTGCCGACAGCTACTCCGGCAACACCTACTCCTCCAACAACAGCTACAGCGGCTATGATTCCGGCAGAAACAGCGCGCCTGCCTCTACCGGCGGATTTACCGAGTTGGACGATGGTGACGGCGAGCTGCCGTTCTGAATTACAATAAGGAGGATACAGCTTTGGCTTTCGATAAGAACAATCCCAAGAACCGCAAGCGCAGAAAAGTTTGCCAGTTCTGTGTTGATAAGGCCACCTTCATCGACTACAAGGACACCGCCAAGCTTCGCCGTTACATGTCCGAGCGCAGCAAGATCCTGCCTCGTCGTACCACCGGCGTTTGCGCCATGCATCAGCGTGAGCTCACCGAGGCGATCAAGAGAGCGCGTCAGATCGCTCTTCTGCCCTATGTGACCGACTGATAGTAACCACAAAACAAGCGGCAGAAGCCGCTTGTTTTCTTTTTCCTGTTCTTGACTATTACACGCGCAAGTGGTAAATTATCACCATGCCGGTGTGGTGGAATGGTAGACACCGGGGATTTAAAATCCCCTGGGAGCAATCCCGTACCGGTTCGAGTCCGGTCACCGGCACCAACATCAACCCGGCCCCTTTGCGGGCCGGGTCAATGTGTCGACAAACCTCAAAAAGAGCGTCATTCCGAGCCAGTGCTCACACTGGCGTGGGAATCCGCTCTCCGGTAAAGTGCTGGAAATATGCGGCTTTCGGGGAATACGGATTGCACCCGCAGGGCGTACACCACACCAGTGACACGGTCACTGGTTCGCAATGACAGATGGGTACTTTGTCTACAGTCTAACCCGGCCCCTTTGTGGGCCGGGTTGGTGTTTATGTCTGGCTTGACTTTCTCGCTGATCAATGGTAACTTTTGGGTGCTATTACCTGTTATCGGAGGGGCGCCCATGAAAAAGAAACTGAGCTTCCAGGAAACCGTCTTTGTTGCCAGCACTCTGTTCGGCATGTTTTTCGGCGCAGGGAATCTGATCTTTCCCGTACATCTCGGCCAGCTGGCGGGCAGCCAGGTCTGGCCTGCCACCCTGGGCTTCATCGTTACCGCCGTAGGCATCCCCATTCTCGGTGTGGCGGCCCTCGGCCTTACCCACAGTGACGACCTGCTCACGCTCAGCGGCAAGGTCTCCCGTTGGTACGCCTATGTGCTCACCTGCGCGCTGTATCTGACCATCGGTCCCTTCTTCGCCATCCCCCGCTGCGCCACTACGTCCTTTGTCGCGGGCATTTCCCCGCTGCTGGGCAGTGCCTCCGGCGCCCTGGCGCAGTTGATCTTCACCGCGGTCTTTTTTGCGGCGGTACTGTTTTTCTCTCTGCGTCCCAATGAGATCATGACCTGGGTCGGCAAGGTTATCAACCCCATCTTTCTGGTCTTTCTGGGCATTCTCATTGTTGCCGCCATGCTCCGGCCCGGCGCAAGTATCACCACGGTCGAACCGGCGGAGGCTTACCGCAGCGCTGCCTTCTTCAACGGCTTTGTGGAGGGCTACGGCACCATGGACGCCATCGCCGCGCTGGCCTTCGGTGTGGTTGTGGTCAACGTGATCCGCGGTCTTGGCGTGACGGATAATGCGGGCATTGCCAGAAGCACGGTGCGCTCCGGCGTGTACGCGGGCGTGCTCATGGCCCTGATCTATGTGCTCACCATCGTCATGGGCGCGCAGAGCCGCGGCCTGTTTGAGACCTCGGAAAACGGCGGCGTCGCCCTGGCGCAGATTTCCGGTCATTATCTGGGCACGGCCGGCAGCGCCATCCTTGCCCTGACAATTGTTTTCGCCTGCCTGAAAACCGCCATTGGTCTGGTCACCAGCTGCGGCGAGATCTTTGTCAAGATGTTTCCCCGCTCCCTGGGCTATCGTGCCTGGGTTGTTGTCTTTACGCTGTTTTCCTTCGGCATTGCCAATGTTGGCCTGACTGCCCTGATCAACTACTCCATTCCCGTGCTGATGCTGGTCTACCCGCTGGTGATCGTGCTGGTGGTGCTGGCGCTGACCGAGCACCTTTTCGGCGGCAGCCGCACAGTTTACGCCTGGGTCACCGCCGGGGCCTTCCTCGCCGCGATCTTTGACTTTTTCAAGACGCTGCCTGAAGGACTCCGCGCCGCGCTGCATCTTGACCCGCTTGTCGCGGCCGCGGCAAAGATTTTCCCGCTGTTCAACCTGGGCTTTGGCTGGCTTGTCCCGTCGCTGATTGGGCTTGTGATCGGCCTCGTCCTCTCAAAGCACCGCAAGGCCGCCTGATTACTTCAATCCTCAGCGCTCCGAATCCGACCGGATTCGGGGCGTTTTTCGTTGCAGCCTGGGAGGATTATGGGACAGGCTCTGTGCTATTCTGTTCTCAGAAAACAAAAGGAGGACCTAAACATGAGTTCAACCTATACTGCGATGACCCCTTCCCGCCTGCGCGATCTGCTCGATGAGCTGGAGGAGCGCCTGTTCGATCTGGAGCAGGAGGAGCCGGAGGCATACGGCAAGCGCATGGAGCTGGAAAACCTCATCAACAACATCTGCGAACTGATCCATCTCAAGGAGCGCATGGGCACCCTCTGCGCCTGAGTTTACATTCCCCGTGAAAAATGGTACACTGGGGCGTAGATTATACTAGTTTCCTATGAAAAGTAGACAAAGTCTACTTTTCATAGCGTGTAAGCGCGTCGGAAACTGTATGAGACGTCATCTGCGCTTTCGCGCAGATGGGCGACGCATCAAGCGGCGCCTTTTCAATAAAAAGTGTCTACTTTTTATTGAAAAATAGTATGAAACCGAAACGGGGGAAACCCATGAAGCTTCTGCATACCTCGGACTGGCACCTGGGGCTGGGCTTTCAAAGCCGCTCCTATGAGGCCGACCAGCGTTTTTTTATCGATGAGATCTGCCGCGTGATCCGGGACGAGCAGGTCGACGCTGTGCTGCTGGCGGGCGATGTGTTCGACCGCGGCGTACCCAGCGCCGGGGCCACGCGGCTCTATGACTACGCGGTGACGCGCATCTGCGCAGAGCTGCACGTGCCCATGCTCGTTATTGCCGGAAACCATGACAACGCCGCCCGCCTGGCCTCCTGCCGGGAGCTGTTGAAGCAGGCGGGGCTCTATCTCTGCGGGGAGCTGACGACGGAGCCACCCCGGGTGGCGCTGGATAACGCGGACGTGTACCTGCTGCCCTGGTTCTCCACCGAGAAGGCCCGTGCCGTTTACCCCGACCGGGCCGCGGAGATTCAAAGCATGGAGGATGCCTACCGCGTGGTGCTTGACGGCGTCCGCGAGCGCTTTCGTCCCGGTCGGCGGCAGATTCTGCTCTCCCACGCCTTTGTGGTAGACGCCGAGACCTCCGTCAGCGACCGGGCCGCCGAGGTAGGCCGTGCCGCCGCCGTGAGCCGTTCGGTGTTTGAAGGCTTCGATTACTGTGCCCTGGGTCACCTCCACGGCCCACAGGACATCGGCGCGAACATCCGCTACAGCGGCACGCCGATGAAATACGCCTTCGGCACCGAGGAACGGCAGATCAAGAGCGTCACCCTTCTCGACACAGAAACCATGGCGCGACAGATCATTCCCCTCTCCGCCCTGCATGAGCGCGCCACGGTCTCGGGAAGCTACGAAACCGTTCTTGCCGCCGAGGGGCTGACTCCTGCCCAAAAGGAGGGCTATATCCGCGTCCAGGTGACGGACAGATATCTGGGTCTTGCCGCCGCTTCCGCGCTGTTTGAGGTCTACCCCAATCTGTTGGAGTATACCGGCCAGAGCTTTGATGCCGCCGACGGCAGCATCACCCTGACGCTCGATGAGCTGGAAGCGCAGACCCAGGAGCCGGAGCAGATCTTCCGCCGCTTCTATGAGGATACCGTGCACGGCGTGCCGGACCAGCATCTGCTGGACCTGTTCCGCGCGGCGGTCGCCGAGAGCGAAGGGGGTGCCGACGCATGAAGCCCTTACTGATCGAATTACAGGCCTTCGGGCCCTTTGCCGGATATGAACAGGTGGACTTCACACTTTTGAGCCGGGACGGCCCCTTCCTCATCGCCGGTGAGACCGGCGCCGGCAAAACCACCATTCTCGACGCCATGACCTTCGCCCTCTATGAGATGAGCAGCGGCCACCACCGGGACAGCCTTGAGGCCATGCGCTGCCGTCAGGCCCCCTGGGGCACGGACACCTTCGTGGCCTTTACCTTTGAGATTTCCGGCGAGGTCTACCGCTTTGAGCGCCGCCTGGTCTGCAAGCGCGTCAACCTCGACCCGAAATGCAGCGTCACACGGCAGCGTGCCGACGGCGTGTTTGAGCCGCTGTTTGAAAACTGCCGCGCCCGGGACGCAAACGACAAGGCGAAAGCGCTGATCGGCCTGGACTATGAGCAGTTCCGCCAGGTGGTGATCCTGCCCCAAGGCCAGTTTGAAAAGTTTCTGACCTCCCGCGTAGAGGAGAAGGAGGCCATTTTAAGCCGCATCTTCGGCATCCGTAAATGGAGCGCCATTGCCGAGGCTTTTTTCCAGCTTGCCAAGGCGCAGCGAGATAAGTCCGACGCCCTGCGCCGGGAGCTGGACGTTCTGCTGCAGGCGGAGGGCTGCGACAGTCTCGACGCGCTGGCGGATAAAACCGCGGCCTGCGCCGAGGCTCTGCAAAAGGAGGAGGCGGACTATGCCGCCGCCGATTATCCCGCGCAGAAACAGGCCCTCAACGCGCAGCTGGAGCTGGGGCGCGCCTTTGACGCGCTTCACAGCCATCAGGCCGCCGGAGAAGCGCTGTCCCGCAAGGCTGAGGAACACGCAGGCCGTGTCAGCCGCCTGCGCGATGCTGACCGGGCCGAGGCCCTGCGCACGCCCATGGAGGCCCTGGATCGCGCCGGGGCAGGCGTGCGTCAGCGCGAGCGCGCACAGGAGACCGCCGCCGAGAACCTCAGCACCGCGAGGACTGCCGCCGAGGGCGCGG
>JAFTGE010000114.1 GCA_017458085.1 Oscillospiraceae bacterium | reverse complement strand
CGCCATCGGTCTGGCCGGTGCTGCCATCGTCATTGTGCTCGGCAGCCTCTACGGAGGACTCGCCGCGCTGCTGGGGGGACGGGCGGACGATCTGATGATGCGCGTGGTGGACATTCTCTCCAGCGTCCCCAATCTGCTGGTCATTATTTTGATCTCCGTTGTGATCGACAGCAAGAGCATCGCCACCATGATCTTCGCCATGACGATCACCGGCTGGTGCCCCACGGCTCGGAGCGTCCGGAGTCAAATGCTTCAGATCAGCCGGAGCGAGTATGTGATGGCGGCGCGGCTCATGGACAATTCCCCCGTGAAGACTGTACTGCGGCACTTGATCCCCAACACCATGAGCGTCATTATCGTGGATACCACGTTTCGTATTCCCGGCTTTATCTTCAATGAGGCGTTTCTCAGTTATGTGGGTCTTGGCGTACAGCCGCCGCAGACCAGTTGGGGCTCTTTAGCGGCTGCCGCGCAGGGGATGTTCCAGTTTTATCCCTGGCAGCTTTTGTTCCCCGCTGGCGCTATTGCCTTGACCATGCTGGCCTTCACCCTGCTGGGAGACGGCCTGCGTGACGCGCTGGATCCCAGATTGCGGAGGTAGGGACATGAGAGAACTATTGACTGTCAAAAACCTGTCCGTCACCTTCTCCGCCTATAACGGCAAAGTGAAGGCCGTGCGCGGCGTGAGCTTTACCGTATACGAGGGCGAGACGCTCGCCATGGTGGGAGAATCCGGCTGTGGAAAGAGCGTCACCGCCAAGGCGATCCTGCGTCTTCTCGAGCGCAGCTCCGCCACCGTCTCTTCCGATTCGGTAGTGGAATTCGAAGGGAAAAATCTGTTGACGCTCTCCAAGAAGGAACTCAACCAGATTCGCGGCAGCGCCATCAGCATGGTGTTTCAGGACGCGATGGCCTCGCTCAATCCTACCATGACCGTCGGCAACCAACTCATCGAAACCATTCGCGCCCATAAAAAGCTCGGCAAGCGGGAGGCGGCAAGCCGCGCGGCGGAGCTGCTTGGCCTGGTCGAACTGCCCGAGCCGCAAAGCCTGCTCCGCCGTTATCCCCATGAGCTCTCCGGCGGCCAGCGCCAGCGCGTGATGATCGCCATGGCCTTAAGCTGCGATCCGAAGCTGCTGATCGCGGACGAACCGACGACGGCTCTGGACGTGACCATCCAGGCGCAGATTTTGGAGCTGTTGCAGCGCCTGCAAAAAAAGCTCGGTATGTCGGTTCTGCTCATTACCCACGATCTCGGCATCGTTGCAGGCGTGGCGGACCGGGTTCAGGTCATGTACGGCGGCTCCCTGATCGAGCAGGGCACAGCGCGGGAGATCTTCTCCTCCCCGAAGCACCCTTATACCGCGGCTCTTCTCACAGCGATCCCCCGCCGCAGCACGGAACGCCGCAGCGACCTCTACGCCCTGCCGGGCACACCGCCCGATCTGCGCCTTGCGCTGGACGGCTGTCCCTTCGCGGCTCGCTGCAAATACGCCATGCCGATTTGCAAAAAGCAGATGCCGGAGGAGACGGGGAACGTAGGCGGCCACAGCTGCCGCTGCTGGCTGCAGCATCCTATGGCCCCCAGGGTAACGCTGAACGGAGGTGAGGAAGGTGTCTGAGGTTTTGTTTCAGGTACAGGACTTGAAACGGTACTTCAAATCCGGCAAAAACACTGTCAAGGCACTGGATGGGGTGAGCTTTGAAATCTATCAGGGCGAAACGTTGAGCCTCGTGGGCGAATCCGGCTGCGGAAAAACCACCTGCGCCCGCACGCTCCTCGGCGTCTATGAGCCGACGGGCGGCAGTGTCCTCTGGAATGGGAAAAACACCGCGGCGCTCACGCGGGCCGAGCGGACACGGTTTCGACGGGAAAACCAGATGATCTTTCAAGACCCCTACGCCTGTCTCGATCCGCGCATGACCGTGGCCATGAGCATTGAGGAGGGGATGCGACGGCATTTCTCCTACTCCCCGGCGGAGCGCCGGAACAAGGTCGAAGAGCTGTTGGACACCGTGGGTCTCACCGCTGAATTTGCCTCACGTTTTCCCCATGAGCTCTCCGGCGGTCAACGGCAACGCGTCGGCATCGCCCGGGCATTGGCTCTGGAGCCGCGCTTTCTCGCCTGTGACGAGCCAATCGCGGCGCTGGACGTGTCCATCCAGGCGCAGATCATCAATCTGCTGATGCGTCTGCAAAAGGAGCGGGGCCTGACCTATCTGATGATCTCCCATGACCTGACAATGGTGCGGCACATTTCCGACCGCGTGGCGGTCATGTACCTGGGTGTGATCGTGGAGTTGGCGGATGCGGAGGACTTATACGAGAAGCCTCTCCATCCGTATACTCAGGCGCTGTTCTCCGCGATCCCGCAGGCGGAACCGGGGAGCGGCTGGCTGGAAAACCGCGTTCCGCTTACCGGCGAGGTGCCTGACCCCGCGCACGTTCCTGCAGGCTGCAAATTCGCGCCCCGCTGCCCCTATGCGACAGAGCGCTGCCGACAGGAGGCCCCGCCGCTGACGGATCGCGGAAAACAGCATCTGACCGCTTGCTGGAAAAACTAAAGAAGAGGACAGCTCTCAACGCGGGAGCTGTCCTTTCGCTATATTCTGTTATCGTTCCATGACATCCACCACTTCACCGATGAACATGGTGTGGGGCGGGAAGCCCCGGTCATAGATCCAGTCCCGAACCTCCTGCGGAACCAGCTCTTTCTCAAACTGGTGGGAATAGAGCTTCCTGCATACAAAAGTCAGCTCCGCCTGTTCAAAATCCACGCCATGCTCCACGGAAATAGGCGTCAGGGCAGTCAGCGCCACCTTATCCCCATCCCGCCCGGACTTGCTACCAAGAATGCTAAGGTCCCGGCGATATTCTTCCGGGAAGAGGCTGACAGTGAAATAATCGTTGTTCTCCAAAT
>JAFTGE010000113.1 GCA_017458085.1 Oscillospiraceae bacterium | reverse complement strand
GCCTCGACGCGGCCCTTGATCTTCTCGCGGTAAGCAACGCGGGCGGGCTTGAGCTCGGTGTCCACGTTGTAGAGATTCTTGAGCTTGGAGCACAGCACGCCGACCTGGATATCGCCGGCGCCGGAGATGACCATCTGGTGGGTCTCGGCGTTGTTGACGAGAGTAAAGGAAATGTCTTCCTCATTGAGCTTGGCCAGACCGCCGGCAACCTTGTCGTCCTGCCCCTTGGTCTTGGGCGCAATGCACATGGAGTAGCAGGGTTCGGGGATCTCGATGGCGGGCAGCTCGATATCGTCGCGGGAATCGGTGACGGTGTCGCCGGTCTTCCAATCCATCTTGCCGATGGCGACGATGTCGCCGCAGCAGGCGTCGGTAACCTCGGTGTTCTTCTTGCCGCACATGGTGTACAGACGGCCGAGCTTATCGTTGGAGGAGGCGCGGACGTTGCGCAGGGACATACCGGCGGTGATCTTGCCGGAGAGGACCTTCACGAAGCTGTACTTGCCGAACTTGTCGGACACGGTCTTGAACACGAAGCCGAGCACGCCGTCGTTCTTCTCGACGGGGGCGGGGCAGTAATCGGCGATACCCTGGAGCATGGCCACGGTGCCGACGTTGGTCATGGCGTCGCTGGCGAACACGGGGACGACCGCGCGCTCGGCCACACCGACCTTGAGACCTTCGATGATGTCGGCCTCGGAAAGCTCCATATCCTCGAAGAACTTTTCCATCAGTTCCTCGGTGGCGCCGGCGGCGGCTTCCATCAGCTCCGCGCGCAGATCCTCGGCGTGGCCGGCATCGGCGGCGGGGACGGCGGCCTTCTCAACCTTGGCGCCCTTGGTGATGTAGGCGACGTTGTGCACGAGGTCGATGACGCCGTTGCCGTCGGAGGTGGGGATGGTGACGGGGCAGACGATGGAGCCGTACTTGCCCTTGAGGGTCTCGAGCGCCTTGAAGTAGTCGCCGTGCTCCTCGTTGCACTTGGAGATGGCGAACATCACGGGCAGCTTTGCCTGCTTGAGATAATTCCAGGAGCGCTGGCCGCCGACGGGAATGGACTCGGCCGTGTCCTTGGCGGAGGTGACGATGATGCCGCACTCTACCGCGCGCAGGGCGCACAGCACGTCGCCCACGAAGTCGAAGTAGCCGGGGCAGTCGAGCACGTTGATCTTCTGACCGGCAAAGCTGACGGGCGCGATGGCGGTGGAAATGGTGATCTGACGGCTGGTTTCCTCCGCGTCGTAGTCGCAGACGGTGGTGCCCTCGGAGACCTTACCCATGCGGTCGATGGCGCCGGTGCAGTAGAGCATGCTCTCGGCAAGGCTGGTCTTACCGTTGTTGCCGTGGCCGATCAGGCAGATGTTGCGAATGTTTTTCGTTTCCATGTGTTGCTTCCTCTCTGTTGAAATATATGCAAATCAGTTCAAAACAATCCAATCAGCAATCAATTTATTATACACTAAGACTGAGGGCTTGGCAATAACAAATTGTGTCGGAAAGATAAGAAATTCCTCCCGGCGTCATAAACAGCCGGGAGGAATCCGGAAGAGCGGGGACATTATTTCTTTACCGATACGTAAAAGCTGACCGCCAGCACCGGCAGCGTCCAGAACAGCATGTAGAAAAACAGGGAGGCCAGGCTGTTCGATCCCGCAGCCAGGAAGCGGATGAACACCATCAACACGCCGATCACCGCAGCGACGGCATTGATCAGGACGTTCAGGCGCGTGGCGTTATACATGCTCTTGCCCACATCGGACACGCTGATCAGCGGACCGAGACCCTCGTTGCAGAGGATGGCGGCAATGCGCTCACCGCTGGGGTCATCCGAGGGCTCGGACAGATCGAAGCGCTCGGCAAAGGGCGGGAAGTCGTAGCCGTCGGTGGGCAGGTCAAAGATATTATGCAGCATTTCGGGGTTGATGTTAAAATCGCGCACGGCGAACACCGGCGGGTGGGCCGACCGCATCAGCGATACCAGCGCCTCGCGGATCTGCGGCTGTCCCTCGTACTTGAGGGCAAAGATACCGTAGAGGATGCCGTCGATGGCCAGCAGCACCGTGGTCTTGTCCGTGAGCCGGAAGGGGATGCGCACATTCATCAGGCGCATCAAATCCGTGCTGCCGCAGAGCACCACATGCCCTTCGATGATGCCCTTCATGCCGCCGCCGGGGAGGAATTCAAAGTTTTCCACCGCGCGCATGGTGGCGCCGGTCTCGCTCATGAGATCCACAAAGCAGCCGGAAGCGCAGCAGCCGGAGGCGCTCATCATGGTTCCCGCGTAGGAGATAACCTTCTGCGCGTCCTCGTCGGCAAAGATGCGTACGGAGTCGATGGTGACGGCGTTTTCGGGGAAGAGATCGCGGTCAGTGACAATGAGGTTTTTGCTCACGCCGATGTCGCACAGGCCGGACCATCCGGCAATGGCCGCGCCGTAGCGGAAGATACGCGTGGAGCCGAGGAAGAAGGGGAGCGAGAAGGAGAGCATCGCCCCAAAGGGGACGGTCAGCGACAGCATGGCCGAGAGAATGTAGATAAACTCCGCGTAGCTCTTTTTTGCCACCATGACGATGATCGTCATCAGCAGCGCCAAAGCCAGCAGCGGCAGGGCGATTTTGCCGTACAGGGTTTCGTCCGGGGCGGCCTCCTCCGCGCGGCGGACAAAGCCCTTGGCCGAACGCAGGGATTTGAGCAGGGTGATCTCGCCGGGCTTGAGCTTGGCCTCGCCGGTGACAGCGTAGAAGTGCTTGCCAATGGCAGGAACACGGGTGGCCTTGCGCAGACCGCGGGCGCTTAGGTATGCGCTCAGCAGCAGTCCCACAACCGCCGCGGACGATATGGCGCACAGCGGCATGTGCAGCGCCGCCGAATCGGACAGGGCGACGATCAGGGCGTCAAGGCCGGTAAAGAGGCAGGCAATTACCGTCAGGCTGTCTGCGCCG
>JAFTGE010000028.1 GCA_017458085.1 Oscillospiraceae bacterium | reverse complement strand
GTCCACAAAGTCTGCCATCGGGCTCGACGGCGTGATCGGGTAGATCGCCGCTACTTCCGTAAACGCATACGATACATGGGCGGCCGCGTTATTGCCGTCCATCGTCTTGTAATGTCTCTCCATCTTTTCTATTCCATCTCCATTTTATAAAATTTCCTGGCTGGATGACACATAGACACAAGATAAGAATAGCTCATTTTCCGCCCTTTGTAAAGCCCGGATTCGCACTTGCGTTGCGCAGACGTTTATGATATGCTCATTTTACCAACAATTCCACAAAAGGAGAGCGCACGATGGCAGAGTATACCAAACTCACTCCGGCTCTGGCCGAGGAGCTGAAGGCCCTGGTCGGTCCCGGCCGCTTTTACTATGGGGATGATATCCCCGTCGATTACAGTCACGATGAAATGCCCATCTACGGCAAACACTTCCCAGAGGCCGTCTGCGAGGTCGAGAGCACTGAGGAAGTCGCGGCGATTATGAAGTTCTGCAACGAGCGGCGCATTCCCGTCACACCTCGCGGCGCCGGTACAGGTCTGGTGGGCGGCGCTGTCCCGCTGGCAGGCGGCGTCATCATCTGCACCGCGCGCATGAATAAAATTCTCGAATACGATATGAAGAACCTCTGCGTGCACACGCAGGTCGGTGTGCGGCTGTGCGATCTGGCGGCCGACGCGCTGACCCATGGCCTGATGTACCCGCCTGATCCCGGCGAAAAGACCGCCACCGTGGGCGGCAACGTCAGCACCAATGCAGGCGGTATGCGCGCGGTCAAGTACGGCGTCACCCGCGACTATGTGCTGGCCATGACGGTGGTGCTGCCCACGGGTGAGATCATGCACCTCGGCCGCAGTGTCTGCAAGACCAGCTCCGGCTACAGCCTGCTGCACCTGATCATCGGCTCCGAGGGCACGCTGGCCATGATCACAGAGCTGACGCTCAAGCTCATTCCGGCCCCGAGCTGTGACGTTTCGCTGATCCTACCCTTTGAGGCGCTGGCCGACGCCATCGCCGCGGTGCCCGCCATCAAGCTTGCCAACCTCGAGGCCCAGTCCATCGAATTTATGGACGCGGACATCATCAAGAGCTCTGCAGAGTTTACCGGCAATCCCATCTTCCCAACCGAATGCGACGGCACGCCTGTGGGCGGCTGCCTGCTGGTAACCCTGGTCGGCGGCAGCGAGGACGAGCTGGATCTCAAGATGGAGAAGCTGGCCGAGGTCGCCGAGGAGGTCGGCTCCCTGGATGTTCTGGTGGTGGACAGCCCCAATCTCAAGCGGGAGGTTTGGGCCGCGCGCAGCTCCTTCCTGACCGCCATCGAAGCCGACACCAAGTTCATCGATGAGATGGACGTGGTGGTTCCGGTCGACCGCATCGCGGACTTTCTGCTCTTTGTCCGTCAGACCGGCGAGGCCAACGGTCTCTATATCCGCAACTTCGGGCATGCCGGCGACGGCAACCTGCACATTTACTGCTGCTCCAACAGCATGGAGCGTGAGGAGTTTCTGGTCAAGAGCAAGATCGTCATGGACGCCTGCTATGCCAAGTGCGCCGAGTTTGAGGGCCAGGTCTCCGGCGAGCACGCCATCGGCCATGCCAAAAAGCAGTATCTGCGCGAGTCCGTGGGAGAAACGGCCTTTGGTCTCATGGCGCAGATCAAGCAGGTCTTTGACCCGAACATGATCCTCAACGTCGGCAAGGTCTGCACCTACGTCGAGGAGTAAGCAAACGCCGAAATAAAATGGAACAGGTTTTACAAAAGCCTGTTCCATTTTGTATTTTTATGCTATAATCAGTTTTGTGCAATCGGTTTTGAAGCAATCTGTATTCGATAGAAAGGGTGTGTGCTTATGCCCGGCGGAATGGGTCCTCGCGGCGCGCGGAACTTCCTCACCGACGAAGAAAAACAAAACATGCCAAAGGTCACCAAGGCACTGCTGCTGCGGATCCTGTCCTACCTCAAGCCCTACTGGTTCCAGCTGCTGCTGGTGTTCATGGCGATTATCCTGTCGGCCAGCGTCGGGCTGCTGCCCTCGATCATCACGGGCCGCGTGGTGGATGAGGCGCTGGTGGGCCGGAACATGGCGCTGCTGATCCGGCTGTTGGTGCTGGCCTTTGTCACGCTGCTGGCCTCACAAGTGATCAGCGTGCTGGAAAGCTATATCAACGCCTGGATCTCCCAGCGCATTATCTTCGACATGAAGAATCAGATGTACGATCACCTCCAGCATATGCCCCACTCCTTCTTCGCCACCGAGAAGCAGGGCGACATCATCACCCGCATGAACACCGACATCAGCGGTGTCAGCTCCGTCATCTCCGGCACGCTCTCCTCCATCGTCTCGAACATCGCCACCGTCGTCACCACTCTGGTGGCGCTGTTTACCATGAGCTGGCAGCTGGCCATCGTCGGCATTCTGGTGATCCCGCTCCTGATCCTGCCCACCCGGAGCGTGGGCCGCACCCGCTGGAAGCTCCTCAACGAGAGTCAGGCCAAAAGCGATGAGATGAACCAGCTCATCAATGAAACCCTGTCCGTCAGCGGCTCACTGCTGGTCAAGCTCTTTACCCGCGAGAAGCAGGAGTACGACCGCTTTGTGCAGGTCAACGAGGAGGTCACGCAGCTGGCCCTCAAGGAGCAGCGCAGCGGCAAGTGGTTCCGCGTCGTGATGGGTATGTTTACTCAGGTCGGCCCGCTGCTGATCTACTTTGCCGGCGGCTGGCTCATCATCTCCCGCGCCGACCCCGCCCTCACCGTCGGTACGATCACCGCCTCCGTCGCGCTCATTAACCGCCTCTACCGCCCGGTGGAATCGCTGCTGAATATCCAGGTGGACTTCACGCGCTCATTGGCTCTCTTCACCCGCATCTTCGACTACTTTGACCGGGAGATCGCCATTACCTCGCCGCGCAACGGCCGCAAGCCCTCCATGGAAAATAATACCCATATCCGCTTCTGCCACGTACGCTTTTCCTATGTCCCCGACAAGCCGATCCTGACGGACGTCGACTTCTTCCTGCCCAGCGGAAAAACCTTTGCCATCGTCGGTCCTTCCGGCTCCGGCAAGTCCACGCTGGTCAACCTCATTCCCCGCCTGTACGATGTGACCGGCGGCTTCGTCAGCATCAACGGTGTCAATGTCAAGGACTATGATCTCAGCTTCCTGCGCGGCAACATCGGCGTTGTGACCCAGGACACCTATCTTTTCAACGGCACCATTCGCGATAATCTGCTCTATGCCAAGGCTGACGCCACGCAGGAGGAGATTGAGGACGCCTGCCGTGTGGCCAATATCCACGACTTCATCATGAACCAGCCCGACGGCTATGACACCGAGGTCGGCAACCGCGGTCTCAAGCTCTCCGGCGGCGAAAAGCAGCGCCTGTCCATCGCACGCGTCGTGCTCAAGAACCCGAAAATCCTGATTCTGGATGAGGCCACCTCGGCGCTGGACTCCATCTCTGAAAACGCCATTCAGGACGCGCTTGAGGCCATCATGAAGGGCCGCACCAGCGTCGTCATCGCCCACCGGCTTTCCACCATTCTTAAAGCTGACAGCATTCTGGTGGTCAAGGACGGTGTCATTGCCGAGCAGGGTACTCACGACGAGCTGCTGGCCAAAGGCGGTGTCTATCGTGAGCTGTATGAGACCCAGTTCCGTCAGGTGCTCGACTACGAGTCCGAGCACGGCGAGCCTGCCGTTCTGCCCATGCAGGAGGAAAATGTAAAAGAATAAAGTTTCCTATTGACTTCCCGGCCTACCTGTGATATTATATCTAAGCTAACAAAGCAAAGGTAAATATCGCGGGGTAGAGCAGCTGGTAGCTCGTCGGGCTCATAACCCGGAGGTCGTTGGTTCAAATCCTTCCCCCGCAACCACTCAATCGTCTGATTTTGTTATGAAATCAGACGATTTTCTTTATTTTGCGCTGCTTTTGAGTCAAAAATGTTCCGGTTTTGAGAGGCCGTTTTTGCTTGACCCTTATTTTGACCCTTTATCCGCGAAAACGGAGTGTCAGAGATTCGCATAAAATAGACGCTTTAACCGGCACTGGATTGAAGAGATTTGATGTACTGCCCCATGCGGTTGGCGCTCTCTTTCTTCATGCCAGGCGTGGAGTGCGCATAGGTGCTGAGCGTGAAGGACGCGGTGGCATGACCGAGGTTTTCCTGCACGGTCTTGATGTCGTCCCCGGCCCGGAGAGAGTTTACCGCGAAGGTGTGGCGAAGCGAGTGGAAACGCAGATCATCAAAGCCGTTTTCCCTCATCAGCCGCTTGAAACGGTTGTACAGAGTCTTGTTGCTGACATAGCGCCCCAGCTCGTTGGTGAACACCAGCTGATCCGGATTCGACCAGGCACTCCCCGCGGCCTCCGCCCAGGCTTCCTGCCTCTCTTTCTGTTTGCGCAAAGCATCCATGACCTCATCGGCCACGGTCAGGGTGCGGATCTTATCGTTCTTCAGACTGGCAAACACATACTCCTTGGTCTGGCGCAGCTGAGTGTGCTGTTTGTTGATCAGAAGAGTGTTGTTCTCAAAGTCCACGCAGTCCCAGGTCAGCCCCAGCACCTCGCCCTGCCGCAGCCCGGTAAAAACCGTCACATAATAGATCAGTTCGTCTGGCTCACCCTTGATGACGTTCAGAAACCGGAGCATTTCATCGTCCGCCAGCGTTTCGATCTTCGTCTTCTCGATGCGGGGGACGATAACAGCATCCAGCGGATTGGTGCGGATGTACCCCAATTTCTTGGCTTGTTCCATCGCCCTGTGCAGCGCCCCATGTAGATTCTTGATCGTCTTGGGAGAAAGCCCCTTTTCATTCAGCAGCTCATTATACAGATGCTGGACCATGTGCGGGGCCAGCTTGCCGAGCTGGATCTGGCCAAGATTCGGTTTGAGATGGGTGCGCACGTGGCTGTCATAGATGCTTCGCGTGGAGGGCTTCAGATTCAGGGTGTAGTCCTTGAGCCAGATGTCCAGCCAGGTGCCGAGCTTCATATTGCAGGGATCGGTGTAGATCCCCTCGTCGATCTCGGTCGTGATTTTCGCCAGTCGCTGCCGAACATCCTTTTGCGATTCTCCATAAATGGACCGTTGTATCTGCTTGCCGGTTTTAGGGCTGAAGCCAACAGAGTAGCGGGCCTCCCAGCGACCGTCCGCGCGTTTGCGGATCGTACCCGCGCCCTTTGCGTTTTTCGTAGATTTGCTGTTTGACAAAATTACCTCACTTTCCTCCGTGATGAATCCGAACTTTCGTGATGGATCTCGGAATCATTATAGCGCTTTAGTGATTTAAAGCAAGAAAAGCTTTCCCTCTTCTGCTTATTTTCGCAGGAGAGTTTTTTGTTTTCGGGGCGGTCTTTTTTGGCCGCCCTTTTCCATTACTTTTGCGTGCTCGCTTCGATCCACTGGATCAGGCGATCCTTCGGAACGAGCATCCGCTTCCCAATATGCAGAGTCGGGAAATCCTCCTGCCGCATGAGGGCATAGGCGTTGGAGCGCGATATGCCGAGCACAGCGGCTACCTGCTCCGCCCGAAGCGTGATGGGCAGCTGGTCAAACGAGGTGATGTCCGTTTTCATAGTCTCTCCTTTCCGGCTCGGCAATCAGTGTTTTCATCAGAGCCAATTTTTCTTTCTTTCCTGCGTTCCGCAGGTTTTCCCTCCCGAAGAAAAGGGGCGTGGTCATGGTCAGCACACGGTCGTAGATGCGGCGCTTATCCAGATCGGTTTCTTTTTGCATCTCTCGCAGCATCAGATTCGTGGTGACGATCAGCGGCTTCCCGCTGAGATAACGCCCGTCGATCACATCATATACGGTTTCCAGTCCGAATTTGGTGTCCCGTTCCATACCCAGATCGTCCAGGATCAGCAGCGGGCAGGAGCATAACCGGTGAATGTATGCTTCCCAGTCCTCAAAGCCGTGGTTGATAACAGCTGCGAGATTGGTCATGCGGACGGGAATCTCCTGCTCGATCAGCGCGTTGGCGATACAGGCGGCCAGATACGTTTTGCCGGTACCCACATCGCCCCAGAATAGAAGTCCGGCGTTCTGATTGGAAACCGTTGACCAGTTCTCCGCATAGCGGCGGCATTGCTCCAGTCGCTCCGTCTGTATACTTGCGTTGGCAAAAGACCATCCGTACATGGCGGGGTAGGCAAAGCAGCTCCGGCGAAGTTCCGCGACTCTGAGCCGGTGATTGATTTCGCGCAGCTCCTGATCCAGCTTCGCCTGCCGTTCACGTTCACAGCGGCAGGGACAGGGATGGCGGTTGCTTCCGAAGATGGCTTCTCCATTTTCCCAACGTGGCTCTTTCGGCTCATGGCATACGCCGCAGTACAGCAGGCCGTTTTCCCCGATGTAGTTCTCTTCACTCATAAGCTGTCCTCACCATCGTAGCTGTAATCCCGCTCCGGCTGGGAAACAGCATTCTTCCTGCGGTCATTCGCCGCCCATTTCCGGATTCCGGCCTCATAGTCGTGATAGGTTTTTCCGTTGGCCTTCAGATACACGCTCAGTTCTTCTATGTATCGACCCAGGTCATCAGGGTACGCCTCTCGTAGAGCGTGAAGCTGCTCGTCCGAAAGAATCACATTTCCATAGCAACCATAGCCCTTTGCTTTCTCAGTATGGTTTCTTGATTCTTGTTTCTCCGTATTGTTTCTTGGGGCCGGTTTTCCGTTACTCCCTGGGCCGATTTCCCGATCAAGGCTTGTCCGGTTTTCCAGTATAGTCGAGGCCGGTTTTCTGTCCTCTTCCGTCTCAGCCTGGATGACTTTCAGATAGATACGCCTGCCCATCCGTCCGGCATAGCGTTCTCTGGTGATCAGGTCTGCCTCGTCCAGATCGTGCAGCGCCTGTTGGACGGCACTTCGGCCTTTACCAAGCGTCTGCCCGATCTCGGCTTCCGAGAAGTAGACATACACCCGTCCGCGCTCGTCCACCCAGCCATTTTGTAAGGATAGCTTTGCCCGGTTGAGCAGCTGCGCGTAAAGCACCCGCGCGGTCATACTCAGTTCCAGCTTCAACAGATAGTGCGGAAACGGCGCGAAGCCGGAAAGCTCCATTTCCTTTGTGTAATAGGACGTCTTGTAGTTTGTTTGATTCATTTTGACGCCTCCCTTCACTAACCCCAATCTCAGGGGCCCGAATTGCAAGCACTCGGGCAAAAAATGTTTGTAAACTTTTTGTGAACGAGAGGCTGTACCAAAAATGATCGCCCTTAAAGGGCATGACAAAAAAGACCGTCCTACCGCTGCGACCATATCCTACAAACGCGCAAACAAAGAAACTGCAGGAAACCGAAATCGGCGCTGCGGCAAATTCGCCCAAATGCGGGAAATGCCGTTTTGCTCAAAGACTACTTTTCCGGCGAAATGCTCTCCCGGGAAATGCACTGTTTTGAATAGCTACTCCATATTCCAGTATCCGCGAAAATCTCCTGCCAGCTTTAAGACCTCTTTTCTCAAATCCATCAGCATCATGATACAGGCGTTGATTTCCTGACGGACCGCCATGGAATGGAGGCCTTTCATGTTGAAGTATTTTGCGATCTGGTTGAGATTGTCTCCGATCCGCTGAAACTGATCCGTCAACGGCTGCAGCTCTGGCAGATCGACCACAATGGGATAGATGATTTTCACTTCCCGGTGTACCGCCTGATCCCGGACAAATTCTGCAATTGGCTTTCCCGCGCGTTTTGCGTTTTCTGCGATGATCTCGTATTCCACATCTGTCAATCTCACTGTGATCAGTTTTTCCTTTCGAAGCTCTTTTTGCTTTTTTGGCCTTGCCATATTTTTTCGTACCTCCACTTTTTTCGTTTTTTCTGTATCCGGGCTTTGATGAGAATCGTCACCGGAGCACCTTTCCCGCAAAAGGGTAAGGCCGCATCCGCTGCGACTACGCCAGTAGGAGCCACAGAGAAAAACCGTGTTTTTCTCAAACCGAGGGATTGGGGAGCCGGAATCCCCAACAAGAAATGCCGAAGCGCCAAAACTCCATTTTGGAGTTATTGGCTGCCATAGGCGTATCTTGCTCTAAAAATGTTGCGCCTCCCATATACCCCAGGTTTTGCCCCGCGAATTGCAACCGCTTTTTCTTTGCTCGCCAAAATCTGCATTTTTCAAATTCACGACCAATTCCATTTCCCGCAAAAAAGATATACTGTCCTCTACTAACCCCAAACTCAGAGGCTTGTTTTGCAAGTACCTCACCGAGGAAAAATGAATCATAACCACCAGTGAACTGGTGGTTTGCTCAGACCCTGTAAGGGTCAGTACTTGCTGACCCTTAAAAGGGTACTGATGGTTTACCATCGCATCGTAATTCCAGGCAGCCGCTTCAAGCGGCTGTCTCTTTTTTGCCTTATTTTCTCTTGTCACCCGTAAACGGGTCTTTGAACTCTTTCAGCGATATTTGATCGCTCGTATAATCTTCCTCCAGCTGGTTTCTGATGTAGTCCTTTATCATTTTCTCGTTTTTCCCTACTGTATCCACATAGTATCCCCTACACCAGAAATTTCTGCTGCCATACTTATACTTGAGATTCGCGTGTCGGTCGAAGATCATCAGCGCACTCTTGCTCTTGAGCGTTCCCATAAATTGTGCTACACTCATATATGGTGGGATGCTGACCAGCATGTGAATGTGATCTGGACAGGCTTCCGCCTCGATAATCTCCACCTTCATCTCATTACACAGCTTTCTCAAGATTTCTCCTATATCCTTCTTGATCTCGTTGTATATTACCTTTCTGCGATACTTAGGTGCAAACACCACATGATACTCACAGCGGTAGCTTGAATGTGCTGTGTGTTTCAGTTCATTCTTCACTTTGGATAAAACCTCCTTGTATTTTGTTGATACGGTCGGCAAACCAACATCACTCTATACTTGGGGGTTTTATTTGCCAAGGCATTTTTATCCACCCCTGGTAGAACCAGGGGTTTTGTCAAGCTAAAGCGCCAATAAATCGCAGCCATCGGGATTTCTCCTGATGGCTGCGGATGATTAAGATGAATATATAATTCCAAGAAAAACATAACGCGAACACGTTTGCGAAAAAGGAAAGGAATAATTCCTTTTACAGATTGACTTTCATCTTGTTTTGGGTATAATAAAAATGTACTCTTATGGGGAGGTCACGGTTATGGCTGATATGATTACAGTTAAAGAAGCAGCCGAGCTTTGGGATCTGACGCCGCGCAGGGTTTCGGTATTGTGCAAGGAAGGCAGGATCGACGGCGCTGTTTTAAGGGGACACCGCTGGCTGATCCCTGCCGGGACAGCAAAGCCGGCCGATCAGCGCGTCAAGACAGGCGCTTATACAAAAGCAAATACCATAGCCTATGCGCGGCGGCCTCTCCCGATTGGCGTTTCGGATTATCGCAACGCGGTCTCCAACTATTACTACGTGGATAAGACGCTTTTGATCCGCGATCTCATCGACGAGCGGCCGATGGTCGCCCTGTTCACGCGCCCCCGGCGTTTCGGCAAAACCTTGAACATGGACATGCTGCGCACCTTCTTTGAGAAGACAGACGAGGACACTTCTGTCTATTTCCGTGATACGAAGATTTGGCGTTGCGGGGATCGCTATCGCCAGTACCAGGGCGCGTTTCCGGTGGTTTTTCTCACCTTTAAGGATTGCAAAATGCCCACCTGGGCGG
>JAFTGE010000112.1 GCA_017458085.1 Oscillospiraceae bacterium | reverse complement strand
TGAACATGAGCCAGTCGTCCAATGATACCTTCCCTGCCGCGCTGCACATTGCCGCTGTTCTTTCGCTGGCGGACATTCTGCTGCCGGCGGCCGGTGAACTGGTAGAGATTTTTCGTCGGCTGGAAGATGATCATGCGGGCGTAATCAAAACAGGACGCACGCATCTGCAAGACGCTGTGCCGATCGCTTTTTCCCAGGAAATCAGCGGCTGGCGCAGCTCCATCGAACGGGATACAGAGATGATCCGAATGGCGCTCAAGCCTTTGTATGAGCTTGCGCTCGGCGGTACGGCTGTTGGGACTGGCCTGAACGCCCCATCTGGCTTTGCGGAGGGTGTCGCAAAGGAAATTGCCTTGCTCACGGGAAAGGCTTTTGTCACAGCGGAAAACAAGTTTCATGCGCTGACCTCGCGGGATGAGCTTGTATTTGCCCACGGCGCGGTAAAGGCGCTGGCTGCGGAGTTGTTGAAGATTGCAAATGATATCCGCTGGCTGGCATCCGGCCCGCGCTGCGGCCTCGGTGAGATTCACATTCCCGAAAACGAGCCGGGAAGTTCGATCATGCCCGGCAAGGTCAATCCAACCCAATGTGAACAGGTAACCATGGTAGCCGTCCAGGTCATGGGGAATGACACCGCCATCGGCTTTGCCGCTTCACAGGGAAACTTTGAGTTGAACGTTTTCCTGCCGGTGATTGCCTATAATTTCCTTCAATCGACTCGCCTTCTGGCAGATTCGATCCGTTCATTCTCCGCCAATTGCGTTACCGGTATTCGTGCCAATCCCGATAAAATGCGTGAAAATTTGGAGCGTTCTCTCATGCTGGTAACCGCTTTAACGCCCTACACCGGCTATGAGAAGGCTGCGCAGATCGCAAAGCTTGCATACAAGGAGAATCTTTCCCTGCGGGAAGCCTGTGTCAAACTGGGGATTCTAACTGCCGAGAAGTTTGACGAGGTTTTTCATCCTGAGCAAATGATCTGATAAGGGGGACATCAGGAAAACGCCATGCTTTCACTGCTTCATCCATATATTTTTATCAGTTCCGGCGCCGGGAAAAGTTACGGCGGTGCACAGCAAAGCTCCAGCAACGCCATGGTAAGCAAGGTCGGCTGCGGAATTATCGCGGCAACCGACACGCTGCTGTATCTTTCCCGGTATCATATGGGGCAGGCAATAGAGCCCTTTCGTCAGATGCAGCGCTCCCCTTCCCTTTCGTCGGATACCTATGATGCCTGTATTTTGGATATGCGTCGGCACTACTTTCCACTGATCCCCTATGCCGGAATCAATGGGCTGATGCTTTCCACCGGGATGAATCGTTTCTTCCGTGATCACCGCATGCCTTTTAAAGCTCGCTGGTCTGTTTCCGGGGCAAACATGTGGGATAAGATCGAAAAAATGCTCCGTGCCGATATCCCGGTCATCATGTCCGTGGGACCGAACTTCCCCTTCTTCTGGCGCAACGAGCGCGCCTGCTTCTATGTTTATCGGCAGGAGGAAGGCTATATCCCCTCCGTCAGTACCAAGGCACATTATTTCACGGTCACCGGTATGGACGAGCGTTGGCTCCGCGTTTCCTCCTGGGGTCGGCTCTATTTTTTGAACCGCCAGGAGTTTGAGCACTATGTCCGATATCACAGCACAGCGATTTTAAGCAACATTCTCTGGATCGAGAAACGATAAAAAGAGAGAAGCGAAGCCGGATGCGGTTCCACTTCTCTCTTTTTTATCAGGCGACAGATTACTTCAGAATAACCTTATTAAAGTTCTTTTTGCCGCGGCGAATCACGATGCCGGCACGAAGCCTGTCAGCATCAAAGCTGGCTCCAATATCGTCGACCTTGACATCGTCAACAGTGATGCCACCCTGCTGGACATTGCGGCGGGCATCAGACTTGGAAGCGCACAATCCGCTCTTGACAAGGACGGTGAGAATATCCAGCGCACCATCCGCAAGATCCGCTTCACTCAGCTCGGTCGTCGGAATGTTGCCATTCTCCGCACCGCCGGCAAAGAGAGCCTTGGCAGATGCTTCTGCCTTCTTGGCCTCTTCTTCACCGTGAACCAGGCTGGTCAGCTCGTAGGCCAGAATTTCTTTGGCCTTATTAAGCTGGCTGCCTTCCCACTTGTCCATCTCATCGATCTGCTCCAGCGGCAGGAAGGTCAGCATACGAATGCACTTGAGCACATCTGCGTCGGCCACGTTGCGCCAGTACTGGTAAAACTCATAGGGACTGGTCTTGTTGGGATCGAGCCAAACAGCGCCCGCGGCGGTCTTGCCCATCTTGTTGCCCTCAGAGTTGAGCAGCAGCGTGATGGTCATGGCATGGGCGTCCTTGCCGAGCTTCTTGCGGATCAGTTCTGTGCCGCCGAGCATGTTGCTCCACTGGTCATTGCCGCCAAACTGCATGTTGCAGCCGTAGTGCTGGAACATGTAGTAGAAATCATAGGACTGCATAATCATGTAGTTAAACTCCAAAAAGCTCAGGCCACGCTCCATGCGCTGCTTGTAGCACTCGGCACGCAGCATATTGTTGACGGAAAAGCAGGCGCCAACCTCACGCAGCAGCTCAATGTAGTTGAGCGGGACGAGCCACTCGGAGTTGTAAAGCATGAGAGCCTTGCCGTCGGAGAAATCAATGAACTTCTCCATCTGGCGTTTGAAGCATTCCGCGTTATACCTGATGTCTTCCTTGGTAAGCATCTTGCGCATATCGGTGCGGCCCGAGGGATCACCGATCAGCGTGGTGCCGTCACCGATCAGGGCGATGGGCTTGTTTCCGGCCATCTGCAGCCGCTTCATCAGGCACAGGGCCATGAAGTGTCCCACATGCAGGGAGTCAGCCGTGCCGTCAAAGCCGATGTAGAAGGTGGCCTTGCCCTGATTGACCATATTGCGGATCTCTTCTTCATTCGTAACCTGGGCGATCAAGCCGCGGGCTACCAGTTCCTCATAAATTCCCATGATTCTTTCTCCTATAAATTAAAGTTTTTCTTGGATTGTCTTTTGTGCCAGCGCCGCCATATATCGGATATAACGGTCGCAGCTGGATTTATCCTTGATGACCTCCGCACAGCGCACAGCCCCAAATTCGCTGCGGAAACAGCTGGTCAGATAGCGGCTGAGTGCGGCGATTTTTGCCTTTGTCTCCGCATCCTGCGCGTTAGAATAGCGGCAGCAAAGACCGACAGCCATGACCGCGCCGGAAACCGCGCCGCAGATTTCACCACAGCGGAGACCGCCGCCAAAGCCGCCGGAGATTGCGAGCGCTGTTTCCTCATCCAGTCCCGTATACTCTCCGCAGGCGCACAGCACACTCTGCGCACAGTTAAAGCCCTGCCTATGATAGGCCGCAGCCTTTTCCTCAATGGTCAACCTGTTCACCTCCATGGAAAAACCCTCTGTCCTTCGGGACAGAGGGCATAATCATGCGGTACCACCTCTGATTGTCTCGGCCTCACGGCCAAAACCTCAGTGAGTGTAAAACACTCTCACGCTGTATCGGGCGCACCCGTCATAGCCTACTGACAAATGTGTTCGGTATGCCGCTCAGGACTGTATTCAACCGTCCGCCCTGCCCCCTTCCACCAACCGGAGGCTCTCTGTGCAGGCTGTCGGCGGCCTACTTCTGTCCGTCATCGCGTTAACGTATGTGATTATACTTCTTCCAATCGGCAATGTCAAGTCATTTGGCAACCTTTAATGCCTTGAAGCGCTCACAGGCCTGAAGCTGTTCCTCCGCGCTGGCCAGCGTTGTCAGTGTGATGTGGTCGCCGCCGTGCAGACGGGCAAGCTCCTGCTTGCGGCCTTCCCGGTCTAGTGCGACAACATCGGTGTAGGTCCTTCCGTCGCGTTCTTCTTTACTGATCAGGTAGTGTTGATCGGCCATAGCTGCAATCTGCGGCAAATGGGTCACGCACATGACCTGCTTGCCCATGGAGACGGAGAAGAGCTTCTCCCCAACGCGCTGGGCCGCAATGCCGGAAACACCGGTATCGATCTCGTCAAAGATCATCGTTGCAACCGGGTCATTTTCGGCAAAAACATTCTTCATCGCCAGCATGATTCGGCTCAACTCACCGCCGGAGGCAATGCGGCTGATCCGGCCCAGCTCCTCCCCGGCGTTTGCCGACATGACGAAACGAATCCGATCGCAGCCGTGGGCGTCAAAGCCAGGCTTTTTTTCAATCGGGGTAAACTCCACGGCAAAGCGAACCGACGGCATATTCAGTTCCCGCAGCTCTTGACTGATCCGCGTTTCCAGCTCCTTTGCGGCCCTGCGGCGAATGGTACTGAGCTGCTCCGCTTGCTTCATGCAGCAACGCTGCGCCTCATCCAGCTGCTTTTTTAGCTTGGCAGAGCGTTCGTCCGCATACTGGATATGATCAAGCTTTTCCCTGCATGCGTCGAGATATTCAATCAAAGCGTCCTCGTCGCGGTTATATTTACGCTGCAGCTTGTTTAGCAACGCAATTCGCGTCTCCAGGCTATCATATTCTTCAGGGGAAAAATCCAGACTGCCGCGCAGGTCGCGGATCGTCTCCGCCGCATCTGACAGCTCAAAGGCGGCATTGCTGACAGCTTGCGCAGCGTTTTCCAGTTCGGAAGTGTAGGATGCCGCACGGTTGATATAGTAGGCCGCGTTTTGCGCCATGGATACGGCGCTGTCTTCTTCTCCGGCCAGCAGCGAAATCGCTGTGTCCAACGCCTCGGTCAGCTTCTCGGAATTGCGAAGCAGATCGCGCCGGGCGCAAAGTCCGTCGTACTCCCCTGTCTTCAGCTGCGCGCGCTCCAGTTCCTCAATCTGATAGCGAAGGCTGTCGCTCAGTCTTTCCTTCTCAATCTCGTCTATCTCAAGAGATGCGAGCTCTTTGGCAAGGCTTGTATATTGTTCATAGCTCTGCCGGAAAGCGTCCTGCGCTGCGAAGTCCACACCGAAGCGGTCCAGATAGTCCCGGTGTCTGCGCTCATCCATCAACTGGCGCCCGTCATTCTGGCCGTGAATATCCACCAGCAGGGTAGCCAAATCCTTGAGCTGAACCGCAGTGACCGGCGCTCCGCAGATACGGCAGCTGCTTTTCCCGTCGGCCATAATGCGCCGCTGGATGATCAGCTCATCCTCGGCGTCGATCTCATTGTCTTTGAGCCATTGCTCACAGCCGGAAAGGTCGAAGACGGCCGTAACAAGCCCCTTCTCTGCCCCGCGGCGAACCAGATCACGACTGACCCGTTCACCCAACACAGCGCCGATGGAGTCGATTACAATGGATTTGCCGGCACCGGTTTCGCCGGTGAGCACATTTAATCCGCTGCCGAAGGCAATATCCGCCCGTTCAATGACCGCAATATTCTCTATGTGTAATTCGTTGAGCATTTTCTGCCCCCTGTCAGGCGCTTCGGGTTAAAACAGCTGTTCGATTTCCTTATATAAGACCATGGCACTGGCATTGTCACGCATGGCGAGAAATGCAGTGTCGTCACCGGCCAGTGTGCCGACCAGCCCGTCAATGTCCATGCCGTCCAGAGCGGAGCATGCGCCATTGGCAAGACCGGGCAGGGTTTTAATGACGATAAAATTCTGCGCTATATCATAGGAGATCAGGCTCTCCTTAAAAATCTTCTTTAAACGGATATCCAAATCCGGCGTTTCCTGGCTGGCCGCCGCAACATAACGATAGTTGCCCTTCGGCCCCAGCTCCTTCACAAGGCGCATATCCCGAATGTCACGGGACAGCGTGGCCTGCGTACTTTTGATGCCGCGCTCTGCCAGCGCTTCCATCAGTTGGTTCTGCGTTTCAATATCCTTCTCGTTGATGATTTCCATGATAACGCTCTGTCTGCCGAGTTTCATCATGTATCCTCCTGTATATTCGCTATATCAGCGTAATTTTTCAAATGCAATTTCATAAAAATTCCGAAGCCCGAGGTCTGCCATCAATGTGCAGCTGTCGGAACGCCGGACAACGATTCTGTCTTTGTCGGCCAGATCCATAACGGAATTCCCGTCGACAGAGAGATATGCGCGGCGGTCATGGAGCTTTTTCATTTCAATGGTAATGACACTGTCCGGGCTGAGAACAAAGCTGCGCGAACTCATCATATGCGCGCAAATGGGGCTGATGATGATACTGTCCGCTTTTGGCTCCACAATGGGGCCGCCGGCCGACATGGAGTAACCGGTCGAACCGGTCGGGGTGCTGAGAATAATACCGTCGCCGGAAAAGGCGGTGATTCTATCCCCGTTACACAGCGCGGTGATTCCGATACAATCGCCGTAACCGTGCATGATCGCGTCGTTGAGCGCCTGATCCCGATAGATTTCCACACCGTCGCGGATCAGCGCGACATCAAGCTTCATCCGTCGACTGAGTGTGTACTCTCCGCGGGCCGCACGAAGGACATGCTCCACCTCGCCCGGCTCCAAATTTGCCATGAAGCCCTTCGTACCGAGATTGACACCAAGCAAGGGAACAGGCTGTTCGTGGATCTGCCGCGCGACATTGAGGATCGTTCCGTCTCCACCAACGACAACAATCAGCGAACAGTCGGCAGCGACATCCCGAACCTCACAAGTTTCGATCCCCTCTGGAACAACGCCATCTTTCCCATCGGCAAAAATGGGACAGATGCATGTCTTGTATCCATTTTGATTCAACATCTGCGAAATATGCAGACTCAGTTTGCACTCTGTATCCCGAAACGGATTAGGGCAAATGGCGATCATAGCTTCCTCCATGCCGGGAGAGAATCGTCCCGCGCAAGTAAAATCTTTAAACAGTTTCGCACACTTACAGGGCCTTGTGCGATGCCGCGACGACGCCTTGAACGTCAATGGGCACTGAAGTATCCGGGGCATTCTTCACATGGCAGATGTATTCGATATTCCCCTCCGGCCCTTTTACCGGGGAATAGTCCAGGCCGCAAACTGACATACCAACCGTCGGGATAAACGCCAGAATCTCCTGAATAACACGCTCATGCACAGCGGCATCCCGGACAACGCCCTTCTTCCCTACTTCTTCTCTGCCTGCTTCAAATTGAGGCTTGATCAGGCAGACATAGTCCGCGTTGGGAACCAGAAGCTGCTTGACGGCTGGAATGATCAGCTTGATTGAGATAAAGGAGACATCCATGACGGCAAGCTCAATGGGTTCGGGGATTTGTTCGGACGAAATATAGCGCAGGTTTGTACGCTCCAGATTGACAACGCGCTCATCCTGGCGGAGCTTCCAGGCTAGCTGACCATAGCCGACGTCGACGGCATAAACCTTTTTTGCTCCGTGTTGAAGCAGAACGTCTGTAAAGCCGCCTGTAGATGCGCCGCAGTCGATGCAAACCTTCCCGGCCGGATCAATGGGAAAGACCTTCAATGCCTTATCCAGCTTATATCCCCCGCGGCTGACAAAGGGAAGCGCATCGCCGTGTACTTCGATCTTCGCCTCAGGATCAACAGACATCCCCGGCTTATCTGCGCGTTGCCCGTTGACAAAGACAAGGCCGCTCATGATCGTTGTCTTCGCGCGTTCCCGGCTTTCGGTAAAGCCGCGCTCATAGACAAGCTGATCCAACCGTATCTTTTTCATAGTGCCTCCGGAATATGCGCGCAAAGCTCGCGGGCAGTGTTTGCGATGGCGGCGGCGTCGATTCCGTAGAGCCGACGAAGCTCGCCCGCTGTGCCATGGGGAATGATTCCATCGCCGAGATTTAAAAGCCTGGCCTGTTGGACCGGAACGTCGCTGACAGCCGCAGCCGTCAAGATGGCAGATCCGACGCAGCCTGCTGCACACACTTCCTCAACGGCGAGCAGCCGCCCGGTTTTCTTCATGGACTGCAGAGTTACCTCAAATGCATTCGGACTGACAAGGCCAAGCTTGATAATCTCCGCCTGGATTCCCTGCGTTTGGAGCAATTCAGCCGCCTCCAACGCCTCGTTGACCATGGTTCCATAACAAACGATGCTGATATCGTTTCCCGTGCGGAGAATGGTCTCTGCGCTCATGTGAGAGTCGGTATAATCCCCCTCGCCGCCTCGCGGATACCGAATGGCCACCGGGCCGGAAACATTCTGGATCGCATAAGTAAGCATGTCGTGCAGTTCCTGGAAGCTGGCCGGACACAGGACTGTCATACCCGGCACGGTTCTAAGATAGCTGATGTCAAAAATCCCGTGATGGGTTTCTCCGTCGCTGCCGACCAATCCGGCACGGTCCACACAGAAAACCACATGCAAGCCCTGAAGCGATACATCATGGATCATCATATCAAAACCGCGCTGCAAAAAGCTGGAATAAACGGCGAAGACAGGGACCATCCCCTGCTTGGCCATTCCGGCTGCCATGGCGACAGCGTGACCCTCGGCAATACCAATGTCAAAAAAGCGCTCGGGAAACTTGGCGGCAAAGCATTCTGTCCCGGTTCCGCCGGCCATGGCCGCAGTAACGACGCTGATACGCTCATCCGCTTCTGCAAGCTGACAGAGGTATTCGCCCACCTTATCCGAAAAGCTCACGCCGGAGGCCGTAAGCTCCCCGCTTACCGGGTCAAAGCTGCCGACGCCATGGTATTTATCGGGATGGGCCTCGGCATAAGAACAGCCCTTTCCTTTGCGGGTAATCACATGCAAAAGCACCGGCTTTTCCAGATCGCGTGCAAGGCGGATGGCATTTTCAAGCTGATCCAGATTATGTCCGTCCACCGGTCCCAGGTAGTAGAGCCCCATTTCGCTGAACACATTGCTCGGCAGAATGCGCGATTTCAGCCACTCCTTGGTTCTGTGAACCATGTCATAGATCCACCGGGAGCGCTTGGAAATGCTGCGGAACCATTTTTTAAAATTGACGTACCCCGGCTTGATGCGAAGGGCCTGAAGCAGACGCGACATACCGCCGACATTCTCGCTGATAGACATATTGTTGTCGTTGAGAATGATAACCAGCGGTTCTCCGCTGGAGGCCGCGTCAGACAAGCCCTCGTAAGCCAGACCTCCGGTCAGCGCGCCATCCCCGATCAAAGCCACCACGTCATAGTCGGCATTTCGGAGCGTGCGCGCGCGGGCCATACCCAGGGCCACAGAAACCGAATTGGAGGCATGACCGGCAATAAACGCATCGTTCACGCTCTCGTTGGGTTTGGGGAAGCCGGACAGTCCGCCAAACTGCCGCAGCGTGTGGAAGGCGTCCCTGCGTCCGGTAATGATTTTATGGGTATAGCTTTGATGACCGACGTCAAAAACCAGTCGATCCTTCTCTGTATCGTAAACGCGGTGGATCGCCAGTGTAAGCTCAACCGTGCCGAGATTGGAGGCCAGATGACCGCCTGTCTTGGCGATGCTGTCAATCTCAAACTGGCGCAGCTCACTGCAAAGCTGTCCAAGCTGGTCTCTGTCAAGCTCCTTGATATCCGCCGATGAATGAATCGTTTCTAATATACTCAAAATAAACCTCTGATTATCCCGTGTTATATCCACGGTTTTATTTCTCTCTGCTAGCCAGCGCGTACGCCAGGTCGGATAAAAAGTCGGTATCAGAAAAAGCTTCGTTCAAAACGGATTTCGCAAACTCCGTGAGCCGGGCAATGGTCTTTTCGCAGCCCTCCTTGCCCTTGAGAACCATGTACGTGTTTTTGTTTTCCTGTGCATCGGAACCAATAGGCTTGCCAAGCTTCTCTTCCGTACTGAGAACATCAAGCATATCGTCACGAATTTGGAAGGCCAGTCCTAGCGCGGCGCCAAATTGCCCCGCCGCCTCCAGCTCTTTTTCGGTCCCGCCGGCCGCAGCAACGCCCATTTGACAAGCCGCCACCAGAAGGGCGCCTGTTTTCCGGCTGTTGATTTCGCTCAGTTCCTGCTCAGAAAGCGTTTTGCCTTCCCAAAGCATGTCCAGGTACTGGCCGCAGCACATGCCGTCAATACCGACTGCACCGGCAAGAATTTCGGCACAGGCCGCTTTACGCTCAATGGGAAGATCAGATCGGAGAATCGTGCCAAAAGCCTCCGCCTGTAACGTATCACCGGCCAAGGTCGCAGTGCACTCACCGTAGACCACATGGTTGGTAGGCTTCCCACGGCGAAGGAAGTCATTATCCATACACGGCAGGTCATCATGGATCAGGCTATAGGTATGCATCATTTCGATCGCGCAGGCAACCGGCATGGCAGCCTCCCTGTCACCGCCGGCGATTCGGCAGAATTCCAGTACCAGCATGGGACGAATCCGCTTTCCGCCGGCCAGCAGACTGTAACGCATTGCCTCGCCAAGTCCCGCCTGCGGCCACTCCGCAGGGATTTGGAAATACTGCTCGAGCGCAGCATCGATTTCCTGCCGGTAATCCTCAGCGAGCTTTTTACTGTTCATCTTCAAATTCCATTTCAACCGGCGCTCTATCCGGCCCCTTTTTCAGTTTAACAACTTTTTGCTCTGCTTCATCCAGCATCTTGCTGCACGCGGTGATGAGAGCAGTTCCCTCCTCATACATGGCCAATGAGTCGTTCAACGGCAAATCGCCCTTCTCCAGATGCTTGACGATCTCATCCAGCCGCGCCATGGATTGTTCAAAACTTAAACTCTGTTTTTTAGCTGCCATGTTCGGAACTCCTTTTTGCATTTTCAACCAAGCAGTTAGCGCTTCCATCCGAGAGCGTCAGGCAAAAGCGGTCACCCGCGCTGAGCTCACCCACGCTGCGAATACAGGAACCATCCTCCCCTGTCACGACAGCATAGCCACGGGTTAATACCCGAAGCGGGCTCATGGCTTCCAGACTGGCTGTCAGGCCAATGAACGTCTGCCGACACTGATGGAGCCGCTTCTCCTGCGCAGAAGCAAGCCTGTCCCGCATGTAATCCAATTCGATACGGCGGTTATCAATATGCGCTGTAGGCGTGGCCATTACGGGCCGATCCCGGTATGACGCCAGTCGATCCTTAAGCCCGGAGAGTTCTTTGCGCATGGCCTGTGACGCTCGAATCTCATAGCTATTGAGTATGTCGGTCATCTCCCGGTAATCCGGGACTGCGATTTCCGCGGCGTTGGACGGCGTAGATGCCCTGCGGTCAGCAACGTAGTCAGAGATGGTTACATCCGGCTCATGACCCACAGCAGAAATCACCGGAATGCGGGAAGCATAGATTGCCCTGGCAACGCGTTCATCGTTAAATGCCCATAAATCTTCAATGGAGCCACCACCGCGGCCGGTTATGATCAAATCCGCAACGTTGAATTCGTTGGCGTAGCGGATTGCGCCTGCGATTTCAGGCGGCGCTTCCACACCCTGTACGCGAACAGGCAGCAGAAGAACCTTCGCCATAGGCCAGCGGTGCCCCAGGATACGGATCATGTCATGGACGGCAGCCCCAGCGGACGAGGTGATAATTGCAATTGTGTTGGGAATGGGCGGCAAAGGTTTTTTATGCCTTTCATCAAACAGACCTTCGGCCTCCAGTTTCGCCTTGAGCTGTTCAAACGCAATCTGCAGATCCCCGACACCTTCGGGCATCAGCTGGGTGCAGTACAGCTGATATGCACCATCTCGCGGATACACAGAGACGCGTCCCCAGGCGGTAACACACATGCCGCTCTCCGGCCGGAAACGAAGTCTGGCCGCGCTGCTCTTGAACATCACGCACTTTAAACTGCTATCGCTGTCCTTAATGGTAAAATAGTGATGTCCCGACGGATAAATCTTGTAGTTGGACAGCTCGCCGCGCACACCGACATTGGCCAGCAGGGTTTCCCCGTCCAGCATGTTCTTGATGTACATGTTGAGCTGCGTCACGGTCAACGCCTGCGTATTCATGGATCACTCCGTGTCCTGGCCGAATTCTCCCCGCATAAAGCCGCCGAGCAGCCCGTTGACAAACGCAACCGTGTCGGGGTCATCATAGCCCTTGGCAAGCTCTACCGCCTCGTTAATCGCAGCGGCGTTGGGGATGTCTTCCATATACAGGATCTCACAAATGGCGCAGCGCAGAACAGCCAGAGCCGTTTTCGAGATCCGTTCCAGCTTCCATCCTTTGGCGTAGCTGCGGATATAGCGGTCAATCTCCTCGCCGTGTTCATTCATCAGGCCTGTCAAACGGCGAATATAGGCCAGCTGCGCTTCGTCGGGGTACTCCTGATACAGCTCGTCCTCTGTTTGCAGAGTGGCATAGTGTTCCTCATCAAAAAAGCGGTCGAGAAGTTCATCCGCTGACACACCGGAGGCGGCAGCGGCAAAGCCCATTTGAATGGCAATCTCCCGTGCGGTCGTTCTGGTCATTCAAATCCCTCCGAATTATTTATCAAAGGCAATGCCGGAAACATGAACGTTGACCTCAGACTGCTCAATTCCGGTGGAAGCCTGAACAAGAGACATTACCTTTTCCTGAACATTCTTTGCAACGTTAACGATATTGCAGCCGTACACGACATTGATGATCACATCAACAACGATCCGCTCATCAACAAACTGCACCTTAACGCCCTTGGTCACCGTCTTCAGGCCGATCAGCTCTGCAAGCTCGGCGCCGGCAGTGTTGGAAAGACCGGCCACGCCTTCGATCTCGCTGATGGCCGATTTTACAACGCTGGTGATGACTTCTTCGGAAATATTAATGCTGCCTTTTTCTGCCTGGCAGGTAATATAATTCTCACCCATAAGAAACCTCCAAAATGAAATCGTAGTATTTTACCACGTATTTATAAAAAAAGGAAGTGCAATTATTCATTTTCTGCCGGCGAATAGAAAAAGGCACGGCCCAAGGGCCGTGCCTTTATATGTCAAGCTTTAACCTCTATGATACTCAGCTGCGTTGCGTCATATGTTGTTTCGGTGCAAATAACGTCGGTTATCCGGGCAACCGCTTCCTGGCTCAAGCCCTCCATAGGAGAAGGCACCGCTACGGTCACGGAATCGTTTCCGATGTAAACAACACAGTCTGCAAAATCCTTCGCCAGAAGCAGGTTTTCAATCTGGGCCTCCTGCATGGTGCATGTCGCCATATAGGAAATGGCGTTCATTACACTGTCGATGGTCTCCTGAGAAGCGGATTCTGACGCTGCCGCGGTTTGCAGCAGCTCCAGCGCCTCATCGCGGGAAACCTGCCGTGTCAGCCTGGCCTCGGCAAAGTACTCTGTGCCTGCGGTCATCAGGCTTTCCTCAAAATCAATCTGCGCTGCCATCATCGCTTCATCCTCGGCATAAACCATCTCTGCATCCGGTTTTCCCCAGCGGCTGTTATACGTCCAGTTCAGCGCCACCGCAGCACAGACAAACATGACCACAGCCAGCATGGTCAGATTTCTTTTTCGGTTTTTCATCATGAAATATTCTCCTCCCTGCACTCAGTTTACCAATTGAAGTATTGTAATCTTATCCGAGCCAAAGCCAGTATATGAGCGGACAGCGCGAATAATGTCCAGTCTGACGGACGCATTCCCTGCGCCGCTGCACACGACGACAACGCCGGAATCGGAAATCAAAACCTTTGCCTCACCAACCCCCTTCGTGCTGGAGAGAACCTGAGCCAAAAGCGCGTCGCCTTCCGGAACAGTTTCCTCGCTGCCATGCCCGCTGGGGAGCAGCATTAAAATAATGCCAAGAATCAGGATGATCAGCGGATACTTGAACTTATCCAGCGCCAGCAGCATTTTTTTCATATTGTCCATCACTGATCCACGTCTGCCTTTCCCATGGAATTCCCAGTTCATCCCGTAAGATCTCCTGCACAAGGCGCCGCTGCCCTTCATCCCAGTGCCCGGTCAGCGTTACGCCAAAGGGCACCCACAGGCCGTCCAGGTTCCATTGCGTTTCCACCTCGACACGAAGCTCCTGTATCCCGCAGGCCATGGCTCTTTCGGAAATATACGAATTGTACTGCGATTCAACAATGCGTCGGTTAAGCCGCGCCTCCGCCTGTTTTCCGTTTTCGTTCAATTCCCTCTCTGTCTGGGTGAGCTTTGCCTGCTCCAAAGCATAAACGGAAAAATCAAAGCCTTTGATTGCCGTCAGGACAGAAAGAATCAGTACGGCTGTACAGAGAAGCTTCAGCACTTGCCTGATGCCTCCCTCGGGACATAAGGTCATTGCCGCGCCGCAGCAGATCGAAACCATCACAAGCTCTCGAAGCGTGTTCTGCATTAACCGCTCACCGCCTTCATTCCGGCTGTGAGGGCAATAAACAGCATAATGCCGCAGCTGCCCAGCAGTCCCAACAGCATTGCAATCGCGTTGCCGACGCCGGAGAGAAGTCCGGACAGCCGGTCAATCTGGACAGAATCCGCAATTCTCGATACCATTTTAAACAGCAGGGTTTTTACGGACAGCATGGCAAAGGGTCCCACACAGATAACACAGACAACGATCAGCCCGAAGGCGCCGGCACAGCTGCGCACAACGCCTGCCGCGGAGAGCACCGCAGCCGAGGCATCCGAAAGAATTCCGCCCACGACGGGCAAGACTCCCGAGAGAACCGTCCTCGTTGTCTTTACTGCTGCAGCATCAACAGAAGAGCTGACAAGACCCGTTATTTGGATATATGCGGTAAAGGCAAGCGTCATACCTGTCATCAGGGTTGTTGCCGTCCACTTGATAAACTTCCCGACCGCGGCAAGGAGCTGATTGGGAAAGAGGCTGTTGGCCAAAACGATGGCAAGATAAGCAAAAATACAGGGGATTATCAAGCTTTGGGACAGACTCATCAGCACATCCATGGCAAAGCTGGCTGCCGCAAACCTTACCCCGGCGGAGCTTACTGCGCCGCTGGCCGCCGCAGCGGTAAAAACAACCGGCAGGGCAGCTTTGGAATAGTCAGACAGTCGATACATCGCTTCGGTGGTCTGTGAAACAATGCTGTCAAAGCTGCCAACGAGAATGCCGGCAGCCGTGCATACGCAGCAAATCTCCGCAAACTGCCCTGCCTTATGCCCCTCCGTTCCGATTACGACCAACGCACACAGAAAAACCAGAACAATCAGCTCTGCCGAAAAGCGAATATTGCGTCTGATTTCTGATTTTACATTTTCGATTAGCGCCTTTACTAATCTATGCAGGGCACCGTCAACATCGTATCGTCCGTCAAGCTGTAGCGATCCTGTAACAGACCGCTCCCCCTCTGTCAAGCCCTGCTCCATCGCACCGGTGCCAAATTCTTCGGCTGCCTGTTCATAAGGGAAATCGGCATACGCAGGCGTGACAAACCACGGAATCAAAAGCAGAATCAGAATTAGCTTTCTCATATCATTCCATTGATCGTATGCAGCAGACTAACAACGAATGGGGCCGCCACCGCCGCAGCGCAAAAGGTTCCGGCTGTCTCTACGGCGGAGGCCAGCGCCCCTTGAGACGCATCTTTGCAGAGGCTGGCGCTGAATTTTGTAACCAACGCGATGACAAGGCATTTTAGGACCGGCTGAACCAGCGTAGTACCGCTGTTCAAAATGCTCTTTGCGCTTTTGATGAGGTCACCTGCGGTATCGAAGAAAACACGGCAGCCGAGCAAAATGGTCACTGCTGCCAGCGCTGTCACAGTAAAGGACAGCTCGGGGTTATAGCGTTTGATCAGCAGCGAAATGAGGGCGCTGAATATACCGATAGCAGCACAACGAAACAGGACTTCCATATCAGAGATTGAACAGGGATTTGATCATGCCGAACAGCTCGCTGATCTTCTGCACGACAACCATCAGAACCACAACCAGCGCGGTAATCGTCGTCATCAGCGCCTGCTCATCCCGGCCGGAGCGCTGCAAGAGAATATTCAGCACCGCCACAAGAATCCCGACGGCTGCAATTTTAAAAATCAAATCGACATCCATGTTTTCTCCTAAATCAGCAAAAGAATCAGCAGTGTACCGGCTGTCATCGGCAGACCGAGCAGCAGCTTGTACCGCTGCGGCCGATTTTTGACAGCTTCCTCCAACCGCGCTCTGACAGCAGCGAGACAGGTCCTGATTGCCTCACACTGTCGCGTTGTGTCATATCTCCCGAGAACCGCTCCCAAGGACAACAATTCCCTAAGCAGCGGCTTGTCCATCGTGGAAAAGCTCTCTTTCACACAGCTCTCCCAGATTTGGCTAAAGGTTACATTCCCCAAGTCCGGCAGTTTCCGTTTCATCTGCTGAACCAAATGCGCAGAGCCTGCTGTCGCGTACGGTTCAAGATAATCAAACAGCTCTGGCAAAGGGCTAGCCTTTGCTTCCAGCTCTCCTTGCATGAGCTCCAGCAAAAGGCAAAGGGAAGACAAGTCTTGCACGTTCCGGTTATCGGAACGCAAACCCTGCAGCGAAAAGACGATGCTTGCCAGCACAATCAAGGCAATTCCTGCTGTCTTCAAGCTTCAACCAGCTCCATAAGATATTTACGGCCGCCATTGTAAAGGGAAATGGTAAGAATGCTTTTGAATACCTTCTGCCTGAACAAAGCCTGATAAACGGGTCTTGTCTTCATGTCCTCCACATTCTTTCCATGCGCTGTAGCATATAGCGTCACCCCACATCCGGTGATATTCTGTACTGCCTCAATATCTGTCGGGCTGCTGATTTCATCCATGGCGATGACCTGTGGATTCATCCCACGCAGCAGCATCATGGCTGCTGAAAGCTTTTCGACCCAGACCAAAACATCGGCGCACGGACCAAGGTCAAATTGGGGTGCTCCACCCTCACTGGCGGATATCTCATTGCGTTCATCGATCACGGCGACGCGTGTCCCCTGCCCGCTTGCCAGGCGGATCAACTCCCGCAGACAGCTTGTCTTTCCTACGCCTGGCGGCGCAATGATTAAGGTGTTATTGCCTGGATAAGCAAGGAACTTGTCCGCAGTTGCCTGATCGAGTCCATTCAATGCATGTGGTATCCGTATGGCCAACGAGCTGAAACTGCGAAACCCGACCAGGCCGTCATGATCATGGATGGCCTCCCCACATACGCCGATCCGAAGACCGTGATATGATAGGAAGCCATTGCACAGGGCCGGTGCCGCAGCATGCAGCGAAGCGCCGGTCGCTTTTTCCAGTATTTTGGCCAAGTCATGGGAGCATATTGGACGGTTATAAAACGGCAGTTCCCTTCCGGCAATGACCACATGGGGCAAGACTCCATTGCGCAGGCGTATTTCTTCCGCCTCCGGGTGTTCTCTCATTCCTCTCGACAGTTCCTCCGGCAGTAATTCAACAGCAGCTGTAAACCCGTCCACATCATCACTTCCCTGAAGAACTCTATGCTGACCTCTGCCCGAATATGCGAAAGGACACTGTCGATCCTTGACAGTGTCCTTATATTCTATCTTTACTTCTGGTTTGGCCAGGGTAAGATCTGATGTTTCTTTACTAAGTAAGCCTGACAGGATAGGGCGGCCATGGGGCTGTCAGAGAGAGAATCTGAATAGAAGGCGTGCGGCCTGACATCTGGAAATTGGGCCTGAAACCGGCTGACCTTCTCCACATCGTGACAGTTATTCCCTGAAATGACGCCCGAATGCTTATCCATCTGCGTGCCGATCAGATGAACGCCAAGCTCCTCGCACAGCGGTCGAAGGAGGAATTCCGGCGAAGCGGAGATGATCACATCGTCGGATTGCTTCTGGTCCAAATACCACTGTCCGATACGGAAGCGGTTTGCCCGCCAGAAGTCAGTTACCGTGCCGTCCACATCCGGGATATCCGCAAGGAAAGAAAAAAGCTGCTGTTTTAATCGCTTCGTTTCAAGCGTGCCGAAGGCATACCGGATCGTCAGCCAAAGAGAATACGGCAGTGTTTTTATGACCGCGAAAGGATAACGTCGCAGACAATACCGGAAAAATGTCGCCGAGCTATCCGGATAGAATATCGTTTTGTCAAAATCGTAGGTATTCAAAGCAACTCTCCACGGACTTAACGAATGCGCAAAGTATTACCCAAGACGGCAAGCACAATGAGGAAGCTCACGAGCTCAGCGGCCAGCGGCGAGAAAACACCGAGCATACCAAAAACCGCGATCAAAAGATCAACAATCATCCCAGCCAGGAAATTTTGCCAGGAAACAGAGTGCACTAAGCCGGAGATACTGACCATGCGCGGCACTTTCATAATGTCTCGATCCATAATCAGTACATCCGCCGCAGCCATAGCCGCGTCCGAGCCCAAGGCTCCCATGGCAATGCCAACGTCAGCCTTTGTCATAACGCCGCCGTCATTCTCGCCATCGCCCACAAATGCGATCGTACCGCGTTCGCTCTTGTTTCCCATAAGGTATTCCACTGCGCGCTTTTTATCTTCCGGCCTGAGCTCGGCCCGCAGCATATCAAAGTTAAGCCGCGAGGCAAGCGGCCGCGCCACAGAAGGAACGTCGCCCGTAAGAAGCACCAGCTTCTCAACACCGTTGACGCGCACCCCTTCCAGTGCATCAAAGGCACGGCGGCGAACCTTATCGGCCACCAAAATGTAGCCGCAGTAGCGGCCGTCAACCGCCACATGGATGGCCGAGCCCGGCTTTTCGGGTACACTGCATTGGATGCCATGCTCCGTCAGAAGCGCAGCGTTGCCAACATAGACCTGCCGCTCTCCAATAAAAGTGCTCACGCCACGTCCGGGTATCTCTTTGATCTTGATCACCTTGAGCAGTCGGCTGTCCACTTCTCCGGCAGCCTCTCGCAGAGCTATCGCAATCGGATGCCGGGAAAAGCTTTCCGCAGTTGCTGCAATACTGAGCAGCTGATGCTCGCTCATTTTGACAGGATAAACATCCGTTACGGTGTAGCGTCCCTCCGTAATGGTTCCGGTCTTATCAAAGATCATGGTTTCCGCTCTGGCAATCGCTTCGAGGCAGTCTTCTCCTTTGGAAAAAACGCCCATTTTTGCAGCAAGGGCAATCCCCTTCCGATAAGCGACCGGCATACAGTATACATCGGCCACCGTTCGCGCGGCAATTAACACGACCGCAGCACGCACAGCATAGACCGCCCACTCCCCTTTGAACGCAGGAACAAGAACGCCGACAATCAACGCGAGAACAAGCATTGCCGGAACGTAAACCGCGTTAATTCGGGCAGCATAATGCTCCTGCTCCGAGGGGAATTGTACCGCGTTCTCCGCCAGCTTAACAAGCCGTTTCGCCGTAGAATGTTCAAAGGGACGCGTCACACGCACCCGGATATCGCTGGTCAGATTCACGCAGCCAGAATAGACCCGATACCCCTTGTTGACTGCCCAGGGTGACCGCTGTCCGGAGATAGCCGCCGTGTCAATGGTCGTAATTCCGTCGACAACGACACCATCCAGCGGGATTCTCTCTCCGGCAGCAACCAGGATCACATCGCCCGGCTTTACGTCTTCAGGCTTAACACGCTCAATGCCGTCTTCGGTGATGAGGCCGGCACTCTCCGGCAATATGTCGAGAATACTTTCCAAGTCCTTCCGGCTCAATCGTTTCAGATAATCCTCCGCCAGCTTGCAAACCGTGAAAAGAATCGGAAGAAGATCTGCCTCAAAATAATGGCGCAGAATCAGCAGGAGAACCGATGCCAGAAGCGTCATCAGCTCATTATTAAAAAAATCCCGTTCCCGAATTTTTTTAACCGCCTCTAATGAAACACCGGTTCCGGCCAGAATAAAAACTAACACATATGCAGCAGGAACCAGCCACCCTTTCAGCGGGAGAATACCGATCACAACCAGAAGAACAAAAGCCAGGGCTGCCGGTAACCACGCGGGAATCCGCTCCATAAACCGATAGGGCAGGCCGCGGACCGGGCGGTCCTCGCCGGCCGTAATCTTCTCGGAACGTTCAAGCTTTCTATTCTTTTCTTTTTTCAGTTCGTGCTTGCTGCTTGGCGCGAGATGTTTAGCCATGAACAATCACCTTTATATGACAATTTCAATCGATCTTAACTAAGATATGATACAACAAAAAAGACTTTTCTGTCAATAAAGATTCACCCATCCAGACAGGACAGAAAGAAAATGCAGGCCAGAAAGATTCTGACCTGCATTTCCCAAGCACCAAGTGCTTACTTCATGCCGTTCTCGTAAGCCTCGATCATTTTCTTGACCATCTGGCCGCCAACGGAACCGGCCTGACGGCTGGTAAGCTCGCCGTTGTAACCGTCCTTCAGGTTGACACCAACCTCGGCCGCGGCTTCCATCTTGAACTTATCCATTGCCTCGCGGGCAGCGGGGTTGACAAGATGATTGCTGTTATTGGTAGACATAGTTTGCATCTCCTTTTTCCTTGTTTCGGGACTCAATTGCCCGACCTTATCATTTGCTTTCTCCTCGGAGATATACATTTTTCGGTCAAGAAGAATTTGCCAGCCGTGATCGTTTTTTCTCTCTCACATAAATTTTGTTAAGTC
>JAFTGE010000027.1 GCA_017458085.1 Oscillospiraceae bacterium | reverse complement strand
GCTCCAAAAAGCCGAGCGTCAGCGAGGGTTGATTGGCTAAGCCGAACTTATGCACGCGAGCGAAGCGAGTTGCTGTCCCACCACCGCTACACCACCAAGAAACAGGACCCCTCAGGGCCCTGCTTCTTGGTATTTGGAACAGAGATCAATTTTTCATCTCAGCCCTATGGATTTTTCTCTGCAAATCCGTTATGATAAGGAAAAAAGAAACGGGGTGTTTTCATGAAATATGTGATCGACGAAAAATTGACGCTGACCATCGGCGGTATTCCTCAGGCTGTTCGTATTCGGTCAACCGACGCATCCCTGCCGGTGCTGCTGTTTCTTCACGGCGGACCCGGTGTCTGCGACCGGCACTGGGTCTTGCGGGATCAATCCTCTCTGGCCGAGGTCGCGACCATGGTCTGCTGGGATCAGCGCGGTGCCGGCCTTACCTGGAGTCGGAAGCTGCGCGCCGAGGATATGAGCGTTTCCCGCTGCGTGGAGGACGCCCACGAGCTGATTGCTTATCTGAAGAATCGCTTCCGCAAAAAATCTGTCTATGTGGTCGGGCACTCCTGGGGCACGGCCCTGGGCACCCTGCTGGCGCAGAAATACCCGGAAGATGTCGCCGTTTACATCGGTATGGGTCAGTATGTCAACGGCCCTGAAAACGAACGACTCAGCTATGAGTTTGTACTGGAGGAAGCTAAGAAGCGCGGCGACGAAAAAGCCCTGAAGGATCTGGATAGGATCGGCTGGCCGAAGGAAGGACACTATGCCAGCATTGACGATCTCATGGTACAGCGCGACCTGATGACCAAATATGGCGGCGAGGACTACGGCGAGAGCGACGGTATCATGAAGGCCATGATTATTCCTATCCTCCGCTCTCCAGAATACAAGCTGACGGATCTGTGGAAATACTACAAGGGCGCTTTCTTCTGCCTCAACAGCATGTGGGACGAGGTAGTCGATCTCTGCTTTGACAAGACCGTACCCGCGCTCCAGATGCCCGTCTATCTCACCGAGGGCCGGCATGACCAGAATACCCCCATCCCCATTGCGCAGGCTTGGTTTGATCAACTGCAAGCGCCATACAAGGAATGGATCTGGTTTGAGAAATCTGCCCACTCCCCCATCAAAAACGAGCCCGTCCTCTGGGGCGCAACCGTACGCGGCATTGTTACCCGAGAGGAGAAAGCCCAAAGCACCAGCCTGTAAACATATTGTCTCACATCTGATCCCTTCAATGGCCCATCCGCGCTGATGCATTGCTCCGCGTCGGTCGGGTTAAAAGGCTTTGCTTCGATATCACGAGCCCATAGCTATACACCCCATCTGTCAGCGGCTTATCCCCTGCCTGACAAATGGGGTGTAATTTATGATGGTTTAGTCTGCTTTTATCTGTCGAAAGCCGGATTGACGGCGTAAACGTTTTTCTGGTTCATCTTATCCGTGGCCAGCTGTAACGCCTCCCCGAAGCGCTGGAAGTGTACGATCTCCCGCTCACGCAGATACCGCATAACGTCATTGACATCGGGATCGTCACTCAGGCGAAGAATGTTGTCGTAGGTCACGCGTGCCTTTTGCTCGGCACCAAGATCTTCACTCAGATCGGCAATCACATCGCCCTTTACCTGCATGGACGATGCGCTCCACGGGAACCCGGAGGCCGCCGTCGGGTATACGCCCGCCGTGTGATCAACAAAGTAGGCGTCAAACCCGGCGCGTTTAATCTCGTCGATGGTCATATCCCGTGTCAGCTGGTGCACTACCGTGCCCACCATCTCCAAATGGCCCAACTCCTCGACACCGATATCCGTCAGCAGGCCCTTCAGTTCCGGATAGGGCATGGAATAGCGCTGGCTCAGATAACGCAGAGACGCGCCCAGTTCTCCGTCCGGTCCGCCGTATTGAGAGATTATAAACTTCGCCAGCTTGGGATTGGTATTCTTGATTCTGACCGGGTATTGCAGTTTCTTTTCATAGACAAACATGGCTCAGTTCCCTCCTCTGTTCTGAAAATCCCAGGGCCAGGGGTCTTTAAGCCAGCTGTAACTGTCCATGCCCAGCATGTCGGTCTGGCTGATGACACCGCAGCGCTCCGCATATCGCTCATGGGCCTCCTTTTTCAAGGCCAGAAAGGTCTGATACAGGGCAAACGCCTCGCTGTCGTCGGCGTGGGTATCCAGATAAAGCTCCAACTCATCGGTTACGAAATCAATGGCCATGAGTTCTGTCAGCGGGGTCTGGTCAAGCTCGTCATTGACAATATTCATGAAAGGCAGATCAAGCCCCGGGAACAGCGTCCCGCGGCTCAGCGCCTCGCTGCTCTCATACGCAGGCGTAACCGCCTCTTGCACGGGGATATAAGCACGCGCCAACGGCGCAAATTCGCCTGGCAAGCGACCGTTTTTATAGGAATCAGCGTTCATTCAGGTTTCTCCTCCTCGGAAAATTATCGCTGCATTCCATCCTATTCACAACATGATAAGAGGGTGCAGGGTGGAGTTTCCACCGCCCTGCACCCTCTTATTGCTTTACCGAATCATATCCGCAAATTCTTCCTCCGTGAGAATGCGGATTCCCAGGCTCTCGGCCTTGGTCAACTTGCTGCCGGCATTTTCCCCGGCGAGCACAAAACTTGTCTTCTTTGACACCGAACCGGAGACTTTACCGCCAAAGCTCTCAATAATCGCAGACGCCTCATCGCGGGTATACTGTGAGAGCGTACCTGTCAGGACAAAGGTCTGCCCCGCAAAGCGGTCATCCTTTTTCTCCTCATGGCTTGAAAAATCCACACCCGCAGCCCGCAGCCGCTGGATCAGATGCTGTGACTGCGGCAGGGAGAACCACTCCGTAATAAACGCGGCGGTAATACTTCCAATGTCGTCGATCGCTGTCAGCTCGTCCACGCTCGCCGCCATGAGCGCATCAAGGTCTTCAAAGTGGGAGGCCAGCACCTTGGCCGCTTTCTGTCCCACCTGCCGGATGCCGAAGGCGCAGACCAGCCGGGCAAGCCCCGCCTGCTTGCTGTTTTCAATGGCAGCGGTCAGATTGGCCGCGGACTTCTCGCCCATGCGCTCCAGTCCGGCTACCGCCTGCGGGTCCAGATAGTACAGATCAGCCGCCGATCTCACGAGTCCGGCATTGATCAGGCTCTCGCACACCGAGATGCCCAGCCCCTCAATGTCCATAGCCTCCCGGGAGGCAAAATGCGCAATGTTCCGCAGGCGCTGCGCGGGGCATTCCGGACTGGTGCAGCGCAAGGCAGCGCCGTCCTCATCCCGCAGCACAGGGGAGCCGCATTCGGGGCACACGGTGGGCATCACGAAGGGAACCGCCCAGTCGGGACGTTTGGCCTTATTGACAGAGAGCACCTCCGGGATGATCTCCCCCGCCTTTTGCAGCAGAACAGTATCTCCGATACGCAGATCCAGCCGGTCGATATTATCCTGGTTATGAAGCGTTGCGGCAGAGACTGTCGTTCCTGCCAGACGCACCGGCTCCACAATCACCTTCGGGGTCAGCACACCCGTGCGGCCCACCTGCACCACCACGTCAAGGACCTTGCTCTCCTTCTTTTCCGGCGGATACTTGAAGGCCACGGCCCAGCGCGGGGCCTTGGCAGTGCTGCCGAGCGCTTCCCGCTGGGCAAGGGAGTCGATTTTGATCACAGCCCCATCCATATCGTAAGGCAGCTCATCCCGGTGCTCGCCCAGCCATTCGATCCGCTCCACGCAGTCCTTGATATTCTCGTACTCCCTGTAGGGCACCACAGGAAACCCCATGGCCTTCATCGCGTCAAGCGTCTGGGCGTGGCCGGTATAGGCGCCGTCGGAGCTGTACTGCATGTTAAAGCAGATGATATCCAGCTTACGGGAGGCCGCAACCTTGGGATCAAGCTGACGCATGGAACCGGCGGCTGCGTTGCGGGGATTGGCCAGCAGGGTTTCGCCGTTGAGCTCACGCTGCTCGTTGAGCTCCCGAAAGACCGCCTTGGACATATACACCTCGCCGCGAACGATCAGTCGCTCAGGCGCATTCTCGATATGCAGCGGCAGAGAACGCACCGTGCGCAGGTTCTCCGTCACATTCTCGCCCACCAGTCCGTCACCGCGTGTCGCGCCGCGGACAAACACACCGTTTTCATATTCCAGGGACATGGACAGGCCGTCGATCTTCGGCTCGACCGAGTAGCGGTGCGGCGCAGGGATCATGCTGTCCATGCGTTCGCCAAAGGCGTAGAGCTCGTCGAGGGAAAAGACGTCCGTCAGGCTCTCCAGCGGCACCTGATGGCGCACCTGCTCAAACTTACTCAGCGCCGGGCCGCCGATCCGCTGTGTCGGGGACTCGGGCGTGATCAGCTCCGGGTGTTCTGCCTCGATCACCTTGAGCCGCTGCATCAGCATGTCATACTCATAGTCGGAAATCACCGGCGAGTCATAAACATGATACATCTTATTGTGATATTCCAGTTCCCGGCGTAATTTGTCCAGTTCCTTTTGTATTTCCATGGTATTGCTCCTTTATTGCATGTTCAGATACGTGTCGGGCACCTTGCCCACCACGATGGTATCGGCGATCATAACCTCGGTTACGACCTGTGTGCTCTCTGTCCCCCAGGGGATCAGAATATCGATATCCACGATGACCTCCAGATTGATCTGGTGCTTGGTCTGATTGATTCCGGCGGTGACGATGCTGTTGTTAAACTGCACCCGGGACGAGGTCAGCACGATAATCTGCACGGGAACACTGGGCCCGCGGCCCATGAGCAGGCTGATCCCGGTCAGATTGCCGATGGGAATCTCCACCGTCAGGGTGCGGTTTTCCGTGGCACCGACCACCTTATCCAGGATATCGGACGAGAGCATATTGATCTTGGCCATGTTGCTGCTGATGGCCGTGACCTCACCGTCGGCATTCTTTTCAAAGTTGACAAAGTTCTCCCCGTCATACTGCCCCTGCCCCATAACCTCGGCAATGGCGTTGTTGATCTGAACGGTCACAATGTCGCTGGCATCGGACACGGCGATCTGACAGGAGATATTTTTCAGAAACATCGACGCCCCCGCCAAAAACAGGCACAGCGCCGCCAGGGTCATCAGAGCGGTCAGGTGAATACCGCCGCCCTGCCTTATCGTCTGCTCCGAGCCGGTGCTGTAGCTGAAACGCTGCTTTGGCCGAAAGCGTCTGCGATGCATGGAGTCACCTCCCCATGCATTGTATGCGCGACTACTTGTCCAACATGGCGCTGACGGCCATCATAATCCCCAGTTTTCCCGATTCATAGGTCAACCCGCCCTGCATATAGACGGTGTACGGCTCACGCATGGGACCGTCGGCGGAAAGCTCAATGGACGAGCCCTGGATAAAGGAGCCCGCCGCCATGATCACCGGGCAGTCATAGCCCGGCATGGGCCACGGCTCCGGCGTCACATAGGAGTCCACCGGCGCACCCGCCTGGATTCCTAGGCAGAAGCGCTTCATGTTTTCCGGGGAGCCGAGCTTTACCATCTGGATGATATCGGAGCGTTTCTCGTCCACAGCGGGCGAGGTCGCAATCCCGATTTCTTCCATCATCCCCGCGCAGAAGCAGGCTGTCTTCAACGCCTGCGCCACAATATGCGGCGCCATAAAGAGCCCCTGGAACAGCAGACGGTTGTTTCCGAGGCTGGAGCCGCACTCCCCGCCGATGCCGGGTGTGGTCAGGCGCATGGCCGCGCGGTCAACAAGCTCTTGTTTTCCGGCGACATAGCCGCCCGTGGGTGCGATGCCGCCGCCGGGGTTTTTGATGAGCGAGCCGGCTATGATATCCGCGCCGACGTTGGTCGGCTCAATGACGTCGGTAAACTCTCCATAGCAGTTGTCGACCATCACGTACACCGCGGGGTTGACGGCCTTCACGGTGCTCACGATCCTGCCGATCTCCTCCACCGTCAGCGCCCGGCGATCCTCATAGCCGCGGGAGCGCTGGATCATCACCGCCGCAACGGTCTCCTCCTTGACCGCCTCGGCAATGGCGGCGTAGTCCGGATCGCCGGACGGTGTCAGATCGACTTGGCCATAGTCAATGCCGTAAAATTTCAGTGAGCCAAAGCCGTCGCCCGCGATACCGATGGCAGTGCGCAGCGTATCGTAGGGCGTACCGGTAACAGCCAGAATCTTCTGGCCGGGCCTGGCCAGTGCGAACATGGCCGCAGTGAGCGCATGGGTGCCGTTGACAAATTGGATGCGCACCAGCGCTGCCTCCGCGCCAAATATTTCGGCGTAGATTTTGTCAAGCGTTTCTCTGCCCAGATCGTCGTAGCCGTAGCCGGTGGTCCCGGCGAAGCAGGCGTCAGACACCTGATGATTCTGGAACGCCTCCATGACCTTACGGGTATTGATTTCCGCCACGCGGTCGATCTCCTGAAAACGGGTGTTCAGGCGCGCTTGAACCGAGGCCGCCATGTCGGTGACCTCGGGCTTGATGTCAGATATCTTCATGATGCTCTTTCGTCTTTTCCTCCAATGTCATCACAATGGACTTGAAGAAGCTTCCTCTCTCTGCAAAATTTTTAAAGTGGTCAAAGGCCGCGCAGGCCGGCGACAGCAGGACGACATCCCCCTTCTCCGCCGCGGCAGCCGCCCGTAAAACAGTCTCGCGGAAATCCTCTAGCACTGTGATTTCGAGCTTATTCTCGCCATAGAATCGGGATTTTATCACCGCCTCATAAATCAGCGGCGCCGTGTCGCCCGTAAGAAACAGCTTCTTTGCGTGCAGATTCAGTTCGTCTCCCAAGCCGTCAAAGGGAATATGTTTATCATAGCCCCCGGCGATGACGATGGGCTTGACGCGCATGGCATGCAGACCCGCGATGGTACGCGTGGGGCTGGTGCCGATGGAGTCGTTGATAAACGTGACGCCGTCAACGACGCGGACCGTCTCCAAGCGGTGCTCCACCCCGGCAAAGCTCCTGGCAACTGCGGCGCAGACACTGTCGTCCACCAGCCCTTCTACGGCGGTAAACGCCGCCAGGTAGTTCAATACGTTATGTTCTCCCGGCAAGCGGATCTCGTCGGCGCGCAGAACCGGCCGTTCCGCTCCCCCGCTGACGCGCCAGAGGATTCCGCCGCGGAGCATGCTTCCCTCGCTGACCGGGTTTTTATCCGAGAACCACGCCTTATGCGCAGGGGAAGCGGAGGCGTAGTAGTCGCTCTGCGCATCGTCCAGATTCAAAATCAGGCGGCAGTCCGCCGTCTGGTGCTCCAGAATTTCGCGCTTAGCGTCGATATAGTCCTGATAATCCTTGTGCTTATCCAGGTGGTTCGGGGAAACATTGGTGACCACCGCCACATCCGGGCGGCAGACCATACTGTGCAGCTGAAACGAGCTCAGCTCCAGCACGGCAATATGATCCGGCTCGATCTCCGGGATCTCGCACAGCAGCGGGTGCCCGATGTTGCCGCCCAGGTGGACGGTGTAGCCCGCCGCTTTTAAAAGCTCCGCGATGATCGTCGACGTGGTGGTCTTTCCGTCGCTGCCGGTGACCGCGATCACCTTGCAGGGGCACAGAGACAAAAACACCTCCATCTCCGAGGTGATCACGCTCCCCCGCTCCCTGGCCGCTTCCAGATGGGGGTCAAAGGGCATCAACCCGGGCGTGCGGAAGATGATCTGTTCGGTCAGGCCTTCCAGATAATCCGGCCCCAGCCGGAGCCTGGCACCCAGCTTCTCCAGCCGCTCAGCCTCGCCGCCCATCTGCTCCCTCGTTCTCATATCACAGGCCGTCACATTGCAGCCGTGCTTGAGCAGCAGCTCGATCAGCGGCAGATTGCTCACACCGATGCCGACGACCGCGATGCTGTTTTCTTTTATGCTTTCAACATATTCGGAAAGTGTCAATTGACCAGTTCTCCTTTCCCTCTTAACTAAACTATTATATAGCTTTTGCCGGGCGCTGACAAGAATTATTGTTGACTTGCTCCGGAAAAATGGATAGAATAAGCACGTTGAGTTGACCGAACGACCGCGGGCACAAGGCGAAAGCCTGTGCGTGAGGAAAGTCCGGGCTCCACAGGGCAAGGATAACGGGTAACGCCCGCCAGGGGTGACCCTCGGACAAGTGCAACAGAGATATACCGCCGGCTTCAGCCGGTAAGGGTGGAAAGGTGGGGTAAGAGCCCACCCGTCGCATGGAGACATGTGGACGCTGTAAACTCTATCCGGAGCAACACCGTGGTATGAGGACATGCGGCTGGCCCGGCCGTCCTCAGGAGGTGGCTTGATCCTGTCGGCAACGGCAGGACTAGATAGATGGTCGTTTTTAACAGAACCCGGCTTACAGGTTGACTCAATATAAAAACACGCCGTGAAGCATCACGGCGTGTTTTTATATTGTGTTAACCTCTCAACCGAAGATTGTTGGATTTTCAGAGAACTTGATAATAATCAGGCCGTCGAATCTCTTGACGGAATTCTCACCCGGCCACACGTTCATCTCACGAAATTCATCTGACGCGACTGCGTCGTTATATAGCTTCCCATAAATATGCCCGCCGTCGATCCCCAGATAATGTGTCAGATAATTGTTTCGGCAGATTTGTAAACCCATCATACCATCCCAGAAAGCGAAATTTTCGTACTGCCCATAAGCATATCGATACGCGCCAACATTCTTCCGCAGGTAGCTGTCATCCGGGAAGCCCGCGAACGCGACGACCTCATCCGTTTGATAGCCGGGAAGATCATAAACGTCTCCCATAGCAGATGACACTGCAAAGTAAATATGCCGATAACTCAGGTCATAGACACGATATGTCGCGTTGGCCGAAACCACATAACCCCATGTAATAATGCTCAATGCAAGCAGGCAGACGATCCTTCCCAGTCGTAGGGACCCAGCTTTCTCTCCGTTCCCCGTCAGAAGCGCCAAGAGGAAAGGGACAACCAACATGCTTTGGTACTGCATTATAAGAACCGGTGTATTGTAGGGAAAGACAATATCGGCAATATTGGCAAAGACAGGGATCAGCAGGGTCAAAGTCAGCATGGCCAAAGCCTCAACGATGCGTCTGTTCTTGAACAAATGGGCAATCTCAATCAGAAAAGCTGCGCAGCCGGCAACGGCCAGCAGCACATAGAGATAAACCCGGTGGAAGACATGGTCGGAAAAGTACTGGAAAAAGGTCCTATACGCATTGGGGAAGCTTTCCCCCAGAGAAGATAGGATTCCCTCCACGGAGAACAACTCCACCCTATAGCTTTCATCCACACCCCATCGCCTGAATTCAAGTCGTAAGATGATAAAATACAGCAGAACCCCCAGGATGGCCGATAGCGCAAACCGCAGAACACATCGGAAAGCCGACTTCCAATTCATCTGCTCGCGCATACGAATGATCAGGGTCATACAAAAGCCCAGGCTGACAATCCCGATACACGCCTGATAAAGCCCCAGCGCGACAGCCAGGCAGCAAGGTGCAAGGAAATATTGTCTCATCCATCCGCTGTCGGAACCGTTGAGGTACACGAACAAAACACATAGCACATTGCTCAAGCCCCAAGCCATGAACATATACTGTAGCAGCGACTGCTCAATCACAGTTGGATTCACTGTAAGCAGACAGGCCGTCAAGCATGCCTCTACTTTCCCGTCGATCTTCCAGAGTCTGATCAGCTGCCATCCGGATATCCCGCAGCAGATCGCGTAAAGAATCACCCAGATGCCCGGAAGGATAACATCACCTGAGGCCATGTTCATATAGCGAATAGCCCACCGCCCGCAGGCAAGCGCCCAGTCTGCACCGGTATAGGAGATCAACCCTTCGCACAAAGCATCTGGATTTCCATTTCCTAGGATAATCAGATAATAATAGGCCAAAAGTGCGGAGATTAACGCGCTATATATGGCGATCCTCGCCAGTTTCAAATCCTTCCGTGAACGCAAATCCAGTAACCAATTCACTTTTATATCTCTCATGGCGTTTTCCATCCGGGTTTTTAGATTACGCCTCCATTTTAGTAAAGATTTTTACTAAAATCAATAGTCAATTTAATATTTTGATACACTGGCCTCATCCTAATAATCGGGTGAGGTGTAATGCTTTCGTATATTGACAAACTCAAGAATTTAAGAGAGGACAATGATCTTACTCAGACTCAGGTTGCTGAATATCTTGGCACTTCGCAAACAATGTATGCGCGGTATGAACGGGAGGCGAATGAACTTCCAATCCGTCACCTCTTGGCTTTATGTCATTTATACAATGTTTCAGCTGATTTTCTCCTTGGCACCAAGGTTGATCAGAAGCATCCGATCGGTGTGGCATCTATCCGCGAAAAGAAATGACCATAAAATCTCGCTGATTTTATGGTCATTTTTTATAAAAACCTCCTGCCGTAAAATGTGGCAGGAGGTAAAATCACTTGATGCCGGCTTAACTTATTCCGCGTCTTCCCAGTTGTGCCAGACATTCTGGACATCGTCGTTATCCTCGAACATGTCGAGCATCTTCTGCATGTTCTTGATATCGTCTTCGTTGGTCAGCTTGATATAGCCGTTCTGGGGCAGCATCTCCACCTGGGCGGAGAGCAGCTTGTAGCCCTTGGCGGTCAGCGCGTCGGCCACGGCGGCGACATCGTCCTCGGTGGTGTAGACGGTCATGGTTTCGTCGCCCTCGTTCTCGAAATCGGCAGCACCGGCGTCGAGCGCGTCCATCATGACGGTGTCTTCATCCAGCTCTTCATCCTCGTTATCGATGACGATGACACCCTTACGGTCAAAGGACCAGGACACGCAGTTGGCAGCGCCCATGTTTCCGCCGTATTTGTCGAAGTAATGGCGCATCTCACCGGCGGTGCGGTTGCGGTTATCGGTCATGGTCTCAACAATGACCGCGACACCCTGCGGGCCGTAGCCTTCGTAGGTGATCTTCTCGTAGTTTTCGGTATTACCGGCGCCGAGCGCCTTGTCAATGGTGCGCTTAATATTGTCGTTCGGCATGTTGGCGGCCTTAGCCTTGGCAATCACGGTGGCCAGCTTGGAATTGCTGCGCGGATCACCGCCGCCGCCTTCCTTGACCGCGACGATCATTTCTCTGGCAATCTTGGTAAATGCCTGCGCACGCTTGGCGTCTGCGGCGCCCTTGGTTTTCTGTATATTGTGCCACTTGGAATGTCCAGACATAGTTACAACTCCTCTTATGTGTAGAAAGATAGTACAAGCTCAACGGGAAGTATTTTATCACATCAGCCCTTTCCTGACAAGGGATAATTAGAAAAAAGCCCTCATATTGTGCGCGGGATCAGGAGCATTCGCCCGCGGTATCCGTCGTCCTCAGGGTTGCTCTCTCGGATCCTGTCCTCGCTGGAATGATATTGTTTTGCCAGCTCCCACAGCGATTCGTCCTGCACACGCACAAGCGTAATTGCCGGGTAGTCCGCCGGATCAAAACGCTGCTCCTCGTCCAGAACCGCGCCCGTCAGTCGGTTCACCTCGACCTCGTCCGCGGTGATTAAGTCCAGCTCCAGCGCCAAATGAACATCTATAAACTGTCCATCCGGCCGAATAGACAGATCTGTCAGCCGCGCGGTAAGCAGGCGTTGGTCCGCGCCGCCGTTTTCATCCGATAATACAAGCGTCCTTCGGGCCGAGGAAAGCTGTCCGCTGTCCGTTCGGTATACGATGTCCAGATTCACCGCGGCGCTGAGTTTCCCCTGTTCCAGCGCCGGGCGGGTCAATGTCAGGAAGACGCTGAGTACGTCCGCACAGTCGTCCATAACATGAACTCTTTCTTCCTGCGTCACCTTCCTTCTCTGGCTGGATTCCACAGCCGCGAAGACCTCAGCCTGTCGCTGGGGCGTGCATGGCATACTGTTGCTGTAAACATCTGCGATGTACTGCACCGCTTCCCGACCGTAACTCACCAGCTCCAGCAGCGCATGCAGCTCCACATCGAGGGCCTTTTCCCCGCCGATGGTATCGGTCAGATCATAGTAGGCCGCCGTCAGTTCCGGCCTTACCGTGGAAAACGCCATTTGTTCCGTGCCGATATCCACGATCTGCGAGAAGGGCGCGCTGAAGTCCACCCGTACCGGGTAATCAACCTCGTCGGACAGGTAGCTGACCGTCAGCTCGGCATTCCCCTTTACGACGGCCTTGCTGCCGATCAGCTGGCAGTCGGTCACAGTCAGTTCTGCCCGCTCAGTTGCGATTTTCTCCGGTTTCGGTTTCCCGTCCGGTATGGGAAACTGCTCATGGATGGCAAAGATTTTCTCCGTCACCGCATTGGGCAGGGAAAGCTCTGTTTCATCAAGCTTTGCGTAAAGGCTGACATCCTGCTCCGCCGGAAGCAAGGTATCCACACTCACCGCGTCCTTGGCATAGCAGCTTAGCTCCGAGGCGATCTCAAAGGTGACCGAGACCTTGCGCGGATTGACGACCCTTGCGTCGGCCGCCTGGATACTCAAGGCGACCTGGGGCTGTGCCTCGGCGGTCAGATCCGGGATCTCATACTCCACAGAGAAGGGCTTCACCGTCCTGACAACTGAGACGCTGTCCTGCTTTTCCCCGATGCAGACCAGGCTTGCGCAGGCCTCTCCGCTGATCAGAACGCCGCGTCCGGTCAGATCCTTACTCTTGAGATATACGGAGGTCTGCACCGCGGCAATGCGATTGATATCCTCCTCCGTATCCGGCACCACGCTTTCCGTGCTCTCCTGAATGCGCCGGGTCTGATGGTAAACCTCCCGGTAGACCTCTGCCTGTCTGGTTTCAAAATTGATCTCCATGCGTTTCTCCTTCTGCCGCTGCTTTCTAAATGGCGCGTAATCTCCATAAGCGGCAGATGGAGATTCCCTGGGTGTACAGCTTATTTTCCGGGCGGCCTGCCCATCGGCTTATACATTGCCGCTTCTGAATTTTTCAATGATACGGGAGATAAACCTTGGCAGTCTGAAAATGATGACTCTCATATCCCCATGCTCCTTTCAGCAAAAGCACAACCCCGTCGATTCCTTCCATTTTCTCTGTGCATAAGCACCGTCTGCCTGTCAGCAGCACCGAATGTACCACAGGCCAAAGCCGATCAGCGCCGCCGCCAGGGCAAACCACCAGAAAGCGGAAGGGAGCACCAGCGCGAGAATGATGATCAGCCCCAGGAGTATCGCGACGATCCCCCACAGACAGTGCCTGCCCCTTCGCATAAAAACCGCCCCCCGCGTACTGAATTCATCACAGTGTACGCGAGGGGCGCTTTAAATATGCCGACGGTCAACCGTCTTCTTTGTATTCCCAGAATTTATGCTGGGCGCTCAATTCGTATAAACGTGCGTAGGAGCGGTAGCGGCTCCGGGAGATCAGACCCGCTTCCACCGCCGCCGTGACCGCACAGCCAGGCTCCTTCAAATGGGCACAGTCATTGAAGCGGCATTTGCCCAGATAGGGGGCAAAGTCAATAAAGTCGTACTGCAGCTGTTCCTTCAGGATGGTGTTCGTCATCGTGACGTCCAGAGACGCAAATCCCGGGGTATCGGCAATATATGTATCCATGCCGAGAGAATAGAGCTCGACATGGCGGGTTGTGTGGCGGCCGCGGCCCAGCTTTTCGCTGACTTCACCGACCTTGATGTTGACGCCGGGAAGCAGAGAATTGAGAATACTGGATTTGCCAACGCCGGAATTTCCGGTAAACGCACTGACCTTCCCCAGCAGCAGCTCACGCAGGGCTTCCACACCTTCCCCGGTTTCGGCACTGGTGCGCGCCACGGGAAAGCCTGCCCGGGTGAAGATCTCAAAGAGCCTGTCGCCGGGGTCGATGTCGCACTTGTTGACGCACACAACCAGTTCACAGTCCGCCTCCGCCGCAATCACCGAAAGCCGGTCGATGAGGAAGGGATCGGTCACGGGATTGGTATTGGCGGCGATAAACACGAGCGTGTCGATATTGGCCACCGCCGGGCGAATAAACCAATTCTTGCGCGGATGCACCTTGTCGATCCGGCCTTTGCCGTTTGCGTCAAGCGTGCAGGAGACGCGGTCACCCACAAGGGGCGAGCTGCCGTCCAGTCGGAAGCGACCGCGCGCCTTGCACTCGATAACCCTGTCATCGGCAGCCACATAATAAAAGCCGCTGAGCGCTTTGATGATAATTCCTTCGACCATTATTCCTCCGGCCCGGTGGATATTTTCAGATAAATCTTGGTATGCTCCTCGACCTCGGTAAAGGCGTCGGCGCTCTGACCGATCACGGTTCCCGCGTCCACGTCGCTGGTCATCCGGTCGGAGCCGCCATAGCTGAGTCCTGCGGTCTCCAGCTTGGAGATCGCCGCGTCCTCAGAAAGGCCGATCACGTTTGGCATGCGGACATAGCTGATTTGCGGCCCGCTGCTGACCGTGACATAGACCGTGGAGCCGGAGCTCAGCTCTTCACCGGCGTTGGGGCTGGTGCTGATGACATAGTCCTTCGTAACGCTTGAGGATGTGGCATTTTCAATGTCGACGACAAAGCCGGCCTGGCTCAGCCGGTTTTTCGCCTCACGGTAGTCCAGATTGATCACATCCGGAACCTCCGTGAAGACCATGCCCGTGCTGACGGACAGCTCCACACCGATCCCCTCCGGCGTAACCATCATGCTGCGCCCCGGGTCGGGGTCCTGGGCAAGAATGGTGCCGCTCTCGGTCTCGGTATTAATCACATAGACCACATGAAAGCTGTACAGCGACGCAAGCTCCGCGTTGTCAAGCACCGACTGGTAATCCCTTCCGACGAAGTTGGGCAGGTCGATCCGCTCGGCCGGGGAGAATACCTCCTTCAGCCAGAAATTCCACATGAACACAAACAGCGCCACGCACAGGCCCAGCGCCCCGAAGGTTCCCATCAGGTAGGTGACCCTGCGCGCACGGCGATGCCGCAGACGAAAGCGCTCCTTATCCAGCTCACTGACCGAGCGGATGGGAATCACCGCCGGGTTCTCCAACGGCTTCTCCTCCGGCTCGGCCGGCTGAAGCTGTTGTTGGATAAAGCTTTCCAGATCCTGCAGCAGCTCATTTGCCGACTGGTAGCGCCGGTCAATGTCGGCGCACATGGCCTTGAGCGTGATTCGCTCCAGTTCCTCCGGAATATCCTCGGCAAGCTCATGGGGCGAAATCGGCTCGGCATTGATGTGCTTGACGGCGATCTCTCCGATGCTGTCGCCCTCATAGGGCTTTTGCCCGGTGAGCATCTCATACATGACGATTCCGAGGGAATACAGGTCGCTGCGCGCATCCGGCAGTTCCCCGCGCGCCTGCTCCGGCGCGATGTAGTGGATGGAGCCGATGGCCTGACCGTTGCTCTCGTAAACCTCGTTCTCCAGCGCGGCGATGCCGAAGTCCTCCACCTTGACCGTACCGTCCCGAAGCATCATGATGTTCTGCGGCTTAATATCACGGTGGATGATGCCCCGCTCATGCGCGTGGGCGAGGGCGCGGGCGATCTGCCGGGAAAAGTGCAAAACCTCTCGCCAGGCCAGCGCGCCGCGCCGATCCATATACTGCCGCAGCGTGATACCGTCTACCAGTTCCATGACTATGTATTCGATATCATCGCTGTGGCTGACATCATAGACGGCCACAATATTGGTATGCGAAAGCATGGCGACCGCGTGGGCTTCCGAGCAGAAGGTGCTGCGAAATTCCTCGTCGGCTGCCATATCTTCCCGCATGATCTTGATCGCGACATGCCGGTTCAGCCGCCTGTCCATCGCCTTGTAGACGATCGACATGCCGCCCTCACCGATGATCTCCCCGATCTCATAGCGATCATCCAGAATCTGACCGATATACTTGTCGTTGTTTTCCATAGAATTCTCCGTTCCGGATGCTCACTTCATGACGGCAACAACGGTAACATTATCTGTGGCGCCGCGGTTGAGCGCCTTGCTCATCAGCGCCCGGCACAACAGCTCAGGCTCCTGATATTCTTTGACATAGTCCAGCATCTCCAGGTCGGAAACGATATTGGACAAACCGTCCGAGCAAAGCAGCAGCACATCCCCGCTTTGCAGCATAAACTCGAAATAATCGGCTTCCACGTCGAATTCCGAGCCGAGCGCACGGGTAATGACATTCTTCTGCGGATGGCTGCGCGCCTGCTCCCTGGTGATGGCCCCGGCTTCCACCAGCTCCTGCACCAAAGAATGGTCCCGGGTGATCTGGTGGATGCTGTTCTGACGGCGGGAGATATGGTACGCGCGGCTGTCGCCCACGTTAATAATATACCCACTCCCGTTATTCTTAATCACACCGCCGACGATCGTGGTGCCCATGCCGTTATAGGCCTCATCAAAGCGGGAGTACTCATAGGACACGCCGTTGGCTTCCGCGCAGGCGTCTTTTAAAATGCGCTTATAATCCAGCGTCCGGCCGACGCGGGAGGTAAGCTTGGCATAGACATAGGCGACGAAGGCTTTGTTGGAAAGCTGGCTGGCAATGCCGCCTGCTTTTGCACCGCCCATGCCATCGCAGAGCGCAACGATCAGGCAGGACTTGGGCTGGCACTTTTCAATGATAAAGCAGTCCTGGTTGTCCTTTCTGACCTTTCCTTTATCGCTGAGTCCGAAGCTTCTCACGCTTGCTCTGCCCCTCCCTTTCTCTGCATCTTTCTTCTGAGCTGCCCGCAGGACGCATCCACATCGCTGCCCAGCCGACGGCGCACCGTGACGTTGACGCCCGCGTCCTCCAGGATCTTGATAAACGCCTTCATGTTGGCGTTGGTTGAGGGCTGAAACTTTCGTTCCTCCACATGATTGAGCGGAATCAGATTCACATGGGCCGACACTGCCCTGGCACGCTTGGCCAAAAGCCTTGCCTGCTCCGGGCTGTCGTTGACCCCGTCGATCATGGCGTACTCAAAGGAGATTCGGCGGCCCGTCTGATCAAAATACCGCTGGCAGGCACGGATCAGGTTATCCACACCGCGCCCATGATTTGCCGGCATGATTTTGGAGCGCGTTTCATCGTCCGGCGCGTGCAGCGAAACAGACAGCGTCAGCTGCAAGTCCTGCGCCGCCAGCTCATCAAAGCGTTCGATCAAACCGCAGGTGGACAGCGAGATATGCCGCATGCCGATGTTCAGGCCCTGGGGATGATTGACCAGCGCGAGAAAACGCATTACATTGTCAAAATTATCCAGTGGCTCGCCAATGCCCATCAACACAATATTGGAGATCTTTTTACCGGAATCCAGCTCGGAAAAAAGCACCTCGTCCAAAATTTCCGACGCCTCCAGGTTGCGCACCAAGCCGCCGATCGTCGACGCGCAGAAGGCGCAGCCCTGGCGACATCCCACCTGAGAGCTGACACAGACCGTATTGCCGTGCTTGTAGCTCATGACCACAGTCTCCACAGCGTTCCCGTCTTTAAGCTCCCAAAGGTATTTGATGGTGCCATCTATGGCCGAGACCTGCTTGCTCAGGACTTTCGGTTCATACAGGAGAAAATGCTCCTTCAGCGTTTCACGCAGAGGCTTGGACAGATTCGTCATCTGGTCGAAGTCCCTGACGCCGCGCGAAAGCCACTGGAAAACCTGGGCCGCGCGAAACTTCGGCTCACCCAGGGCGGCCAGTTCCCTCTCCAGTTGGTCCGGCAGGAGGGACACGATATCCTTTTTCTCTGTCATCTCCATATTGTGCACTCACTGTTGTTTTCTCAATTTTGCCGCGAAAAATCCGTCGGTGCCGTCGACATTGGGCCAAAAGGTGTACATGCCCTTATCAGCATAAATGTCGCCGACCAAAAAGGGCTCCGCCGTAAAGTCCCAGTGCTCGCTGAGGAAGGCAGTCACCACATCTTCGTTCTCCTCCCGCAGCACCGTACAGGTGGAATAGAGCAGCACGCCGCCCGGCGCAACATAGCGGGAAAGATTATCCAGAATCGCCCGCTGAATCTCCGGCAGTGCGGCAATGTCATCCCGGTTCTTGTTGCGGATCTCCGGCTTTTTCCCAATTACGCCGAAGCCGGAGCACGGCACGTCGGCGATCACGAGATCGAAACGCGCCGACAGCGTCGGATCATAGCTTCTCGCGTCCATCGCGCGGGTGCTGACGATGTCAATTCCGAGGCGCCGCGCTCCGCTCAGCACCAGTCCGAGCTTTTTCTCATGAATATCACAGGAAAGAATTTCCCCTTGATTTTGCATCCGAATCGCCGCGGCAAAGGTTTTCCCGCCGGGACAGGCGCAGGCATCCAATACGCGCATGCCGGCCTCCGGCGCCGCAATCTCCACGGCCAGGCGTGCCGCCCGGTCCTGTACATAGAATAGGCCCTCTTCATAGCCCGGCAGGTCGGATGCCACGCCGCCGGACAGCCGAATGCAGCCCTCCGGTTTTCCCGTTGAGAGGATCGGCAGCTCCGCGCGCTCCAGCGCGCGGATATAATCCGCCGGTTCTACACGGAGCGTGTTGACCTGAACAGTCAAAGCTGGGGCCTCGTTATTGTTTTCAAAGAAGGCTTCGGTAAACGCGTAGCCCTTCTGCGCAATGAGCTCCTCCGCCAGCCATTGCGGATGGCTGTAGCGGATCGCCAGGTACTCGGCCCTTCCCTCTCCGGGGATAGGCGGCAGCTGATCCCGATTGTCCGCGATCTTGCGCAGCACCGCGTTGACAAGCCCGGAGGCGCGAGCGCAGCCGCTTCTTTTACTCAGGGCAACGGTTTCACTCACCGCGGCGTGGGCGGGAATGCGGTCCAAAAACAGGATCTGGTAAACGCCCAGGCGCAGGATGTCGCGCACCTTCGGCTCCAGCTTTCCCGGGCAATAAAAATCAATATAATAGTCGAGAAGGCTGCCGTTTTGCAGCACGCCAAAGCACAGTCGCTCTGCCAGCGCGGCGTCCCGGCGGTCAAGCCCGGTTTTCCGAATGAGCGTGTCCATGGACGCGCTCGCCCAGGCCCCGTCCCGACGGCAGCGCACCAGCGTTTCCAATGCCGCCTGTCTTGCGTTCAGCTGCATACGGTGCCCGCCTTGACTGCATGTCCGCGGAGGAAATCTCCGGCGGCCATCCGCTTTTTGCCCGGTGCCTGCAGCTCGGTGATCCGAAGAGTCTCCCCGTCGGCGCAGGCAATCTCCAGCCCGTCGTTACCGGCGCTGACAACTGTGCCGGGCGCTGCCTCCGTCTGCGTCTCGGTATAGGCCGCCCGGAACACGCGGAAGGTCTTTCCCTCCAGCTCCATGGTCGCCACCGGCCAGGGCTGAAGCCCGGCAATGTGCTTGACGATCTGCCGCGGCGTCTGGTTCCAGCAAATGGGACAAATGGATTTATCCAGCATTTTCACATAGCTCGCCTGGCTATGATCCTGCGGCGTACGCGGCGCGGTGCCCGCATCAATGGCGCGCAGGGTCTTCACCAGGAGCTTGGCGCCCATATCCATCAGGCGGTCAAACAGCTCGCCGGAGGTTTCAAACTCGCCGATGGCGGTCTCCTCTTTAAAGATGATATCCCCGGCGTCCATGTCATGGGCCAGGTACATGGTGGTCACACCCGTCGTCTCATCGCCGTTGAGCACGGCCCACTGGATCGGCGCCGCGCCACGGTATTTCGGCAGCAGGGAGCCATGGACATTGACCGCGCCGAATCTCGGCACCGCCAGGATCTCATCCGGCAGAATCCTTCCATAGGCGACGACGACCAGAATATCGGGCTTCAACGCCTGAATTTGCCGGAGGGCCGTTCCGTCGCGCATCTTCTCCGGCTGGTATACCGGCAGGCCCGCCTGTAACGCAAGCTCCTTCACCGGCGAAAAGCTCAGCTCCATGCCGCGGCCCTTGGGCTTGTCCGGCTGCGTGAAGACGCCCGCGATCTCAAAGCCGTCCCGGATCAACTGTTGCAGAGATGCCGCGGCAAAATCCGGCGTCCCCATAAAGACAATCCGCATCGCTTACTCCTCAAGCTCTCCCTTTTCCAGTTCTTCCTCGGTCAGCATGCGCTCACACTTTGAGGTAAAAACGATCCCGTCCAGATGGTCGATCTCGTGGCAGAAGCAGCGCGCGGTAAGGCCCGTGCCTTCCACCTCAAACCACTCGCCATAGCGGTCCTGCGCGCGCACCTTGACGTCCATCGGACGGCGCACCAGGCCGTATTCCCCGGGAACGCTCAGGCAGCCCTCCGCGCCGAACTGCTCGCCGGAGCTTTCGATGATCTCTGGATTGATCAGTTCGATCAAATACTCGTCCTCGCCTTCGGGAACATTGGTCTCCAAAACGATGACCGCCCGGCGCAGCACCCCGACCTGCGGGGCCGCAAGCCCGACGCCGTTTTCGACCGCGAGGGTATCCGCCATATCGTCCAGCAGCTGGTGCAGCCGGGGGTTAAAATCGGTAACGGGACGGCATTTCTTGTACAGTCCCGGCTGTTCCTTTGTCAGAACATTTCTGCGTGCCATTGCTTCTCCATTCTGCCGCCTTGTCTGCTCTGTTCTTTCTTCATCACCGTTCTGACGGCGGCCGTCAGATACGGTGCTTTTTCTCAATCGTACGGATCGTTGTCCGCATAGACGGACACATCGGCAAATCGCTTATCCGTACAGCATTCGATCACGACCCCGGCAATGATGCCGCGGATCTTGGCCTGAAGCCGCCCGTAGATCATCACCCGGTAACGGTAGCGGTTATTGACCTTCACGACAGAAAGCGGCGCCGGTCCAAGAACAACCGCGCTCCCTTCTTCCGTCAGAAGCCCTTCCAGGCGCTGCCGCACGTAGCGGCAGGCGCGATACACATGCTCCTCATTCATGCCGGAGGCTGTCACTGACAACAGCTCTGCAAAGGGCGGCATGTTTTGCAGCCTTCTCAGCTCGATCTCCCCGCGGTAAAACTCCTCATAGTCCTGCCGGGCGGCCTGGAGAATGATCTCGTTTTCCGGGGTAAAGGTCTGGATCACTGCGCGGCCGGGCTTAACGCCGCGTCCGCTTCGGCCGACCACCTGCGTGATCAGGGAGAAGGTTCGCTCCCCCGCGCGGTAATCGCCCGCATAAAGACTCTGATCCGCGGAGATAACGCCGACCAGGGTCACATTTTCAAAATTCAGGCCCTTGGTAACCATCTGTGTACCGACCATGATGGGGATGCGCTCGTCCCGAAACCGGTCAAGCAGCTTCTCGTGGGACCCGGCCGGCGTCACCGTATCGGTATCCATACGGAGGATCTCCGTGTCGGGGAAAAGCTGATGCAGCTCCTCTTCCACCGACTGCGTTCCGGCCCCGATGTATTTGAGCGTTCCGCCGCAGTCCGGGCAGACCTCATCCGGCCGCCGGGAGTAGCCGCAGTAGTGGCACAGAAGTCGGTTATTGGCGCTGTGGTACGTCAGGGACACGCTGCACCGCGGGCAGCGGTAGGTATAGCCGCACTCCCCGCAGCTGATGAGTCGGTTTGCGCCGCGGCGGTTGATGAACAGAATGCTCTGTTCACCGCGGTCCAGGTTGCTTTGCAGCTCCTCTTTCAGGAATGAGCTGATGCTGCCGCCGTTGCCGCGGCGAAGCTCCCGCTTCATATCCACGATCTGAACGGCAGGCAGCTGCCTTTCATTGTAGCGCCGGTGCATGTCAAAATACGCGTAGCGCCCCTGCTGGGCATGGTACATGCTGACGATGTCCGGCGTAGCCGAGCCGAGAAGCAGCAGAGAATTGGTCTGAACGCAGCGAAACTTGGCCACATCCCTTGCATTATAGCGCGGAATGTTTTCCGACTTATAGGTCTCCTCCTGCTCCTCATCCATAATGATCAGGCCCAGGTTCGTGACCGGGGCAAACACAGCACTGCGGGTGCCGATGACGACCCGCGCTTTCCCGGTTTTCACCCGTTTCCACTCGTCATATCGCTCTCCCAGGGAGAGGCTGCTGTGCAGTACAGCGACGTCATTACCGAAATGCGAGGAAAAGGTCTGGATCATCTGCGGGGTCAGCGCGATCTCCGGAACGAGCAGGATCACGGCTTTGCCGTGCTTGAGCTGTCGGTCGATCAGGTGGATATAGACGCTGGTCTTTCCGCTGCCTGTCACGCCAAAAAGCAGCGCCGCGCCGCTTTGATCGGACAGCGCCAGCGCCTGAATGCCGTCAAAGGCCCTCGCCTGCTCCTCCGACAGGACCGGAAGCGGCTCCGTCTGTCCCACATGGATCTGCGGGCGGCGGTAGGTCTCCCTTTGATAGAGCTCTACATAGCCCGCGTTCACCAATGCTTTCAGGGATTGACGGCTTGCCCCCGTGTGGAGCAGCAGATCGCGGCTGGGAACACACTCAAAGGCACAAAGCTGCTCCAGAAGCCGCGTCTGATTGGGCGCCTTCATCCGCTTGGCCTCTGCCAGAACGGAGGCTTCCTCGGCCTCGATCCGCAACCGGGCCATCTCCATCGTTTTGTCCTTCGCCCTGCGCCGTCCGTCCTCGTCAAACCACAGCCCGGCGGGGAGCATGGCGCGCACGGCGTCGTACACGGTACAGAAAAACCGCTCCCGCATAAACAGGGCCAGTTTGATCTGCTCTCCGGTCAAAATCGGCTCCTCGTCCAGCACTGCAGCAATGGGCTTGAGCCTTGCATAATCGCTGTGATCCGCCAGCGCCAGAATGATGCCCTCGCTCCGCCGGTTTCCCCTGGAAAAGGGCACATGCACCCTGACGCCGGGCACCGCCTTATCCGCAAGCTCCGCCGGGATCAGGTAATCATAGGGCTTGTCCAGCCAGTATGTCGCAGCCGCAACCGCGATTTTCGCTACCGCCGCGCGCATTCTGTGGTGCCCCCTCTCTGCGGACTGTACGAAGCGTTCAGCGCTTCATGCTGAGTTTTCCGGTATAGACCTCGTCAATGGCGGCGGAGACAGCCTTCCTCTCCAGAGGGATCTGCTTCTCTTCGGCCTCGGTGGACAGGGCTCTGGCCCGTCTGGCAACGAGATTAACCAACTGATAACGACTGCCGATCTTGTCAACCAGCTCGGCAACAGGGGGATAAAGCATCATAATAATTCTCCATTCTGCCGTCTTGATGACGGCTAAACATATTACTGATTTTTAAGCCACTCGACCTTATCGGCAAAGCGGCAGTGGGCTGCGTCCATGATCGCGTTGAGCGCATGGGCCGCCTTTTCCACATCGTCATTGATGATCAGGTAGTCGTAGAAGTCTGCCTCTGCGTACTCCTGCCTTGCACGTTTGAGCCTGCCCTCAATGGCCTGCTCCGTATCTGTGCCGCGGCCTCTGAGTCGTCTCTCCAACTCCTCGAGAGAAGGCGGCGCCACGAAGATCAACACCGCGTCCGGCATCTTTTCACGGACCTGCCTGGCGCCCTGAATCTCAATATCCAACAGGACGTTCAGCCCTGCGTCCATCTGCTTTTCGACAAAGGCGCGCGGCGTGCCGTAGCCGTTCGTGACATATTCGGCGTGCTCCAACAGCTCGTCCCTTGCGACCATTTCATTGTATCGATCCCAGTCGATAAAGAAGTATTCCTTCCCGTCTGTCTCGCCCGGTCTGGGCTTACGCGTTGTGACCGAGGTGGAAAAGCAAACGTCGTTTCTGTTCTCGATGGCTTTGAAGACCACCGTGCTTTTTCCGGCGCCGGAGGGCCCCGAAATCACAATCAGCTTGCCTTTTTCACTCACCGTTCAAACCACCTTCCTCAACGTTTTCCATGCAGCGTGCCGCCAGGGTTTCGGGCGGCAGCGCGGAAAGGATCACATTTCCGCTGTCCATCGTGATGACCGACTTGGTGCTGCGCCCAAAGGAGGCGTCGATCAGCAGCCCCCGGTCGCGCACATCCTGAATCATCCGTTTGATCGGCGCCGATTCGGGACTGACAATGGAAATGATCCGCTCCGCGGAAACCAGGTTTCCAAACCCGATGCTCACCAGCTTCATGTCGGTCCCCTTATTCGATGTTCTGGATCTGTTCGCGGATCTTCTCGATCTCGGATTTCAGATCGACCACCGTATGGGCAATATCGGAGTTCTGGCATTTCGATCCGATGGTATTGGCCTCGCGGTTAAACTCCTGAATCAGGAAATCGATCTTGCGTCCGGTCGGAGAGTTACCGTTGATCATGGTTTTCAACTGGCTCATATGACTGCGCAGTCTGACCGTCTCCTCATCCACGGCGATATGATCGGCAAAAATCGCGGCCTCGGCCAGGATGCGGTTTTCATCGATCCCGGCGCTGCCCAGCACCTCGGTCATCTTGGCCTCCAGACGCGCCTTGTACTCCGCCACCGTCTTGGGGCTCTCCCGCTCAACGGTGGACACCAGCGTGTCGATGGTTTGCAGCCTGTCCAGCACATCGGTGCGCAGCTTCTCTCCTTCGCGCTCCCGCATTGCGTCAAAGTCGCGCAGCGCCTGCTCGGCGATAGCGACGATGCCGGTGGAAATCGCCTCGGTATCGACGTCCTTTTTCTCCACTGACAGCACGTCCGGCAGCCGGCTGACCGCCAGGGTCGTCAGATCGTTCGGCAGCTTGTAAGTCTCCGACACATAGTTCAGCGCCTCCAAATACCCCTTGAGCAGCGGTTCGTTGACCTTAACCGTCATATCGCCCGCTTCCGAGGAATCCACGCTGACGAACACGTCCACCTTGCCGCGGCTGATGTGGCGCTGCACAACGCCCTTCACTGCGTCCTCAGCAAACAGGAAGCTGCGCGGCATCCGCACGGACGTATCCAGATAGCGGTTATTGACGCTCTTGAGTTCTACGGTAATGCTCAGGCCCTCGACGGTGCCCTTTGCGCTGCCGTAGCCGGTCATGCTTTTGATCATAGTTCCTCCCAATATTACTTAAACTGAATAATATCGAATGTGATACCGGCCTTGTCCCGTTTCAGCCGCTGGCTCAGTACGATGATAATGCCGCCGAGGACGATCCCCAGGAAGGTGGCAACGATGCAGATGCCCTCGCTCGCGCCCAGGGTATAGGCAAGGAAATAGCCTAAAATGGCCAGAACGATCGGCAGAATATACACCAGCAGGATCGCCCTGTATACACGCGAGGATTTGCTCTCGATAACGACCTTCTGTCCGGGCTTGGCCCCGATCAGATTCCGCGCCTCGGTCTTCAGCTCGTTTTGAAAGACGCAGGCCTCGCAGCTGGAACAGCCGCTCCCGCAGGCGGTGCCGCGCATGACCACGACCTCAGCCATTCCGTTTTCAAGGCACTTGAATACGATCGCGTCCTGGGTCATCCGTTCGCCCTCTCAATCTCAATGGTAATGGTGTTCTCTCCGATTGCGCCGACGTCGGTGAAGCCGTCAACGTAAATGCGTACCTTCGGCATATAGGTGCCCGTGGACTCATTGACATCGGTCAGATCCGCAACCGCGCGGATGTTTTCGTCCTTGATCTGACTGAGGCTGTCCGGGCTGCCGCGCAGGGTGACATCCAGGCTCTGTGTGATGATCTCCGCCTGGTAGCCCTCCGTCACATTGGCGCAGGAGATATTGGTCACCTTAAAGCTCCTGGTTTCCAGTCCGACGATCTCCACCGTGACCTTGGCCTCCGTCACACCGGTGGTATTTCTCAGATCGTTGTCAATGGGGACCGTATAGGTATCGGTAAAGCTGGTGGTGAAATCGGTCAGGTCAATGGTGGCCAGGATAATCTTATTCATGCCGGCCAGCAGCTTGGAGTCCCCTGCCAGCGTAACCGAATCCGGCTCGATGGTGATCTTCGTATTCTCGCTGGTGGCTCCCGCGCCCTCGATCAGATTGATGCCGAGGGGCACCTCCTTGAGCGTCAGCAGCGGCAGCGTCGCCGTGACCACATCGTCGGAGGCGGTGATGCCTGTGGTGGAGCAGGGCGTGTTGTCCGCACTCATGAGCGTGTAGCCCGTCTCAACGGTATAGGTGCTGTCGACGTCCTCTTTGCCAAAGGTAACCCAGGCGTATTCCACGTTTTTCAGATACGCCTCCGGTCCGTTGAGCGTAATGGTCGCCGGCTCGAACACGGGCGTTTCGGCCGTAAAGCCTTCGGCAATAGAGCCGTCAAAGCTGCCGCGGACCTGCACGGATTTTTTTGTCTGAGAGGAGACCATAAAATTGATGGTCTCCGGCGTTTTCCGCAGAACGGACAGGTTTGTGGTATCCGTCCCGTCGGGGAAAATCACCGAATACTGCTGCGAGGTATAGGCCGCGCGGGACAGCTTGCTCACATCGATCTGCGCGTAAATGTTATCCGAGTTCAAAGCCGCAACGATCCGGCGCGGGCCGATGACCTCCAGCGTGACCGTGCTGGTGTCCATATCGGTGATGACAAGGTTTTTGGAATCACGCAGCAGCGTTTCGCCCACGAGCTCCACCCGGACGCCGCGGAAGGTCTGCTTAAATTCTTCCGTCTCAACGCTGGAGACGTACACCCAGATAACAAGCGAAATGATCAGCGAAACAATCACCCAGAAGGCTCGGCTGTCATACAGTTTTCTGATTTTACTGTTCATCGGCATGCTCGTTTCTCTTGAAGTAGTTCTTAATTTGTGTCAAAATATTCTGTTTATCCTGCGTGTCATCCTGCGTGGCGAGTCCCTCTGTCAGGATCTTGCTGAGCGCTTCGCCGGTCAGGTGACGCTTGAGCGCGCCGTCGATGGCCACCGAGATCGCCCCCGTCTCCTCCGAGACGATGATGACGATGGCGTCGGACTGTTCACTCAGGCCGAGACCGGCCCGGTGCCGCATGCCCAGATCCTTGCTGAGATTGGTGATCTGCGTCAGCGGCAGCACGCAGCCCGCGGCCTCGATCCTGCCGTCGCGGATGATCACCGCGCCGTCGTGCAGCGGCGCCTTGTTGAAAAACAAATTCTTGATCAGTTCGGTATTCGCGTCGGCGTTAATGACGGAACCGGTGCTGATGACCGAGGAGAGCGAAACCTCCCGCTCAAAGGCGATCAGCGCACCCGTGCGGGACGCGGACATATCCTGGCAGGCCTGCACGGTCTGCTCGATGGCGGCGGCCATATATGTGCCTGCCGTCGACCGCCCGGCATGCAGCGTGCCGCCCATGCGCTCGAGCAGGCGGCGCAGCTCCGGCTGAAACAGGATCAGCAGCGCGATCAGGCCCAGCTCGACCGCTCGGCGCAGGATGAAATTGATCATGTGCAGGCTGAAGACCTCGGAGGCCCACAGGGCCAGCAGGACCAGGATCACGCCGCGGGCAAGATTAATGAAGTTGGTTTTGCGCACAAACCAGATCGCCTTATAGATCAGATACGCCACAATCAGGATATCGATGAAATCCGAAATACCGATTGTCGTCATATAGCTTCCGGCCCGGCTCAGTGCATTGGTGACTCTTTCCATGAAGCTTTCCTCGTATGAATAGGCACAGTTATATACAGTAACACTTAATAAGATATTATATAGCAAAAAGCAAAAAAAGGCAATAACCTTAGCCGTCTCTCTGTAAGAATTCTTCGATGCAGCGGCAGCATTTTATCACGTCCGACTCGGTAGTAAAGGGCGAAAAACTGGCGCGCAGCGTTCCCGTCTCCAGGGTCCCCGCGCTGCGGTGCGCAAAGGGCGCGCAGTGAAGCCCGCTGCGCAGGCAGATATCCCGCTCAGCCAGGTACTGCGCCAGGTCGTCAACATCCCGCTGCACCGGCCGAAAAGAAAGCACCCCGCTCTGGCTGCCCGGCGCGCCGGCAAACAGCTCGATTTCCGGCATTTCCTGAAGCCGTGCGATCATAAGCGCCAGCAGTGCCTGTTCATGCTCCGCGATGGCATCTGTTCCCTTCTCCATCACATATTCCATCCCCGCCATCAGTCCCGCGATTCCCGGCACGTTGTGCGTTCCCGCCTCCATGCGGTCCGGCAGGTACTCGGGCATTTGCTGGGCAAGGCTATCGGAGCCGGAGCCGCCGGCGAGCAGCGGGTCACCCGTCCCGGCGCACAGCAGGATCCCGGTTCCCTGCGGGCCGAACAGCCCCTTGTGCCCGGGCATGGCGATAAAATCCGCGCCGAGTTTTTCAAAATCGACCTCCAGAATCCCCGCCGACTGCGACGCGTCCACGATCAGCGGCACACCCGCCTCGCGGCACAGCGCCGCGATCTCCTCCACCGGCAGAACAAAGCCGAACACATTTGACACCTGCGTGCACACTACAAGCTCTGCCTCCGGTATTTTCTCCCGAAAAGCATCCAGGGTTTTCTCCCGGTCAAAAAGCGGCGCTTCGGCCACCATAATCTCTGCCCCCAGCTGCTTCAAGGGCCGGGTGACCGAGTTGTGCTCATAGCCGGACACCAGAACGCGCTTCCCCGCTCCGGCCAGAGAACGGATGGCAATATTCAGGCCGTGGGTAGCGTTCATGGTGAAGACGACGCGGTCGGGGTCGGCCACATGGAAAAGCTCCGCCGCGCGCTCCCGGCAGGTATAGACCGTCCGCGCCGCGTTCATGGCCGGTCGGTGGCCTCCGCGTCCCGGACTTGCACACATGCTCATCGTGCGCAGGATCTCCCGTCCGACCGTGGCCGGCTTGATCATGGTCGTTGCCGCGTTATCCAGATATACCAAAATCCGTCACCTCCCGAAATTGTCCGTTTTCCTGTCTGTGATAGATTTTCCCGATTGCCACTTTGTTTTGTCTCAGTATCATAATTGCCTCATCCACTCTTCGGTGCATGCTGATAGCGTAGCCGCAGCCATTGCCGCGCAAGAGCTGCGGCGCTTTCACCACTGTGGCAATGAATCCCCGCCGCTCCAGCACAGCCGCCGCTTTCTGCGCCTGAGTCAGTGAGCGGCACATAATCAAGTATTGCATTGTCATGACCCCCATCCGCCGCCTGCGCGGCACGGTCTCTCCGCTGCGAAAATGCGAATCAGCCCCGCACCGGACAGTGCGAGGCTGATTCGTCAAGGCACGCACGGACTTAACCCATCCTATGCGCGCATACTTGATCCGTGATTCATTTTTCAAGTAAGGCCACGGCATGCGCCGCGATTCCGAGACCTTCTCCGGTAAAGCCGAGCTTTTCCTCCGTTGTGGCTTTCACGCTGACCTGATCCGGGTCAACACCCATGACCTGCGCCAGCCGAAGACGCATTTGCGGAATATACGGTGCGAGCTTCGGCCGCTGGGCGATCACCGTGCAGTCCACGTTGCCCACCCGATAACCCGCCTGCGTAATACGCTCCATGACGGCCGCGAGAAGCATCAAGCTGTCAGCGCCCTCATAGCGCGCGTCACTGTCCGGAAAGAGCTTGCCAATATCGCCAAGGGCAGCGGCCCCCAGCAGCGCGTCCATCAGCGCGTGGGTCAGCACATCCGCGTCGGAGTGGCCGAGCAGCCCCTTTTCATAGGGAATCTCCACCCCGCCGAGGATCAGCCTTCGCCCCTCAACCAGCCGGTGTACGTCATACCCATGTCCGATTCGCATACCAGTCTCCCCTGCTTTTGACAATGGCCTCCGCCGCAATCAGGTCGTTCGGCGTGGTCATCTTGATGTTCTCCGGATCGCCTTCGACAACGCGGGTTTTCACGCCCATCATGTCCATGGCCGCGCAGTCGTCCGTCAGTGCAAGGCCCTGTTCGGCGGCCTTGGTGAGCGCGCCCTTGATGAGGTCGGCCTCAAAGATCTGCGGCGTCTGCACCCGGACGGTCGTCGCCCGATCGACCGTGCCGACGATCATGCCGTTTTCATCCACGGCCTTGAGCGTGTCGGTACTGGGCACAGCCGGCACCGCAGCCCGGTACTGCTTGGCCGCAAGGATCGTCCGCGTGATTACCTCCTGGGAAACCAGCGGTCTCGCCCCGTCGTGAATGGCGATCAGCTCCGCGTCATGGCGGACCGCGGAGACGCCGGCCAGCGCCGACTCCATACGGGTAGCGCCCCCGCCGATCACCTGCTTGACCTTGTGCAGACCGTTTTTATAGCACAGATCCGCAATCTCCTGCAAGCGGTCCGTTCTGGTAACAATAATGATCTCGTCGACCAATTCGTTATTTTCAAAAGCAAGAACCGTCCTGGCCAGAACCGGCATCGCGCCAAGCTTCATCATGATCTTGTCGGCGCCCATCCGCTCCGAGCTGCCTGCGGCAAGAATGACGGCCGAGCAGGTCGGCGGCGTCTCTTTCCTTTTAAAGAAAGAACGAAGCCCCATCTTGTGTCTTCCTTTCTTTTCCTGTGTGTTCAGCCCTTCAGCTGTCTCTTTCGGTAAAAATTCATCATGCCGTCCTGCAGCGTGTCCAGATGCATCAGCATCTTGCCCGCGCCGTAGGCCGCGCAGGACACCGCGTCGTCCACAACAATGGTGCGGATGCCCGTGCTGCGCTCGATCAGGCGGTCAATGCCGTAAATCAGGCTGCCGCCGCCGGACATGATGATGCCGTTTTTATCCAGGTCGCCGACCAACTGCGGCGGCGTTCTCTCCAACACCGTGTGAATGGTTTCCAGAATGCGGTTCATCGGCTCTACGAAGGCCTCGATCAATTCCGTGGAGCTGATCTTAATGGACTTGGGCAGGCCGTTGGACAGGTCGCGGCCCTTGATTTCCTCAAAGCTGATATCCGGCCGCTGGATCACGCAGCCGATGCTGCGCTTGAGCTCTTCTGCGGTAGACAAACCGATCAGCAGATCGTACTTCCGGCGGATGAACTTCACGATGGCCTCGTCGAAGCTGGTGCCCGCGGTCTTGATGGACTCGCACTCCACCACGCCGCCGGCCGAAACGATGGCGACCTCCGTCGTGCCGCCGCCGATATCGATGACCATGTGACCGTCCGCTTTGGAGATGTCCACGCCCGCGCCCATGGCGGTGGCAATGGCGGTCTCCAGCAGGTAGACCTTGCGTGCGCCGGCTTCAATGGCGGCATCGATCATGGCGCGCTCCTCCACGCCGGTGATCGAGCTGGGCACACAGGCCAGCACACAGGGTTTAAAGAGGCTGAACGAAGTGATACGGCTGACCAGCTCCCGCAGCATCTGGGCCGTGATCTCATAATCGGAGATCACCCCCGCGCTGACCGGATGGATCGCCACAATGTTGGCCGGGGTACGGCCCAGCATTTTCTGCGCATCCTGCCCGATCTTCAGGATCTTGCCGCTGAACTTATCCACGGCGACCACGGTCGGCTCCCGGGCGACAACGCCCTTCCCCTGCTCAAACAGCAGGGTGGAGGAGGTTCCCATATCTACCGCTATATCTCTCTCAAACAGGTTCATATCCTATCTCCTTAAAGGCAGCTCACTGCCTGGTCGCTGCCGCGGCGGCGTAGATCGCCGCACATCCGGCGGCCTTGAGCACCCTCGCACATTCGGCAAGGGTCGCGCCCGTGGTGACGATATCGTCAACCAACAAAATCCGTTTCCCGCGCACCGCTTCCACATCGGGGCAGGCATACACCCCGCGGGCGTTTTCCTTTCTTTTTTCCGCATCGCCCGTAGCCGACTGCGGCTTGTTATCAATGCGCTTTTCCAGCAGTCTACCGCAGGGCAGCTCCAAGCGTTTGGCCAATTCCTCGGCCAGGATCTGTGCCTGGTCATAGCCGCGCTTGCGCAGGCGTCTTTTGCTTAAAGGCACCCAAGTGATAATATCGCAGGAAAAATCGATTTCGTCAATAGATTTTGCCATAAAATCCGCAAAAATGCGCCCATAGGCGGTGACGCCGTTAAATTTGTAGCGCAGCAGCGCCTCCCTGACGGTCCCCTGGTAAAGCAGCGGAGCGGCACACCATTCTATGTGTTTGATATCCCACCGCCGGTCCCCGGCCGGGACACGGGGAACACACGCTGCGCACGCCCGGCAGACGCCGACTGCGGAGCTCGGCAGGATTCGACCGCAGAAGATGCAGCGCGGCGGATAAATCAGATCGAGCAGTCGATCAATCAGCTTCATGACACGCCGCACAGCTCACGCAGTCTTACGCGCAGCGCCGTATAACGCCGTGACTGCCGGAAATTATCGATCATCTGATGGGCCAGCGCGTCATCCCCGACGATGATCAGCAGCTCCCTGGCCCGCGTGACCGCGGTATACAGCACGCCCCGGGTCATCAGCATCTGTGATCCCCCGCCAAGGGCAAGGATGACTGCGCGGTACTCGCTTCCCTGCGCCTTATGTACGGTGACGGCCCATGCGTGCTCCAACTCGATCAGGGCATCAAAGCCGTACCGGGCAATGCGCCCGTCAAAGTCGACGGTCAGCGTCTCGCCGTCCGGATCGATCGCCGTCAGCGTACCGATATCGCCGTTATAGATGCCGCTTCCCGCTTCGGTATTGTCCCGGGTGCGCCATAGAATGTCATAATTGTTGCGGATCTGCATGACCCGATCGCCTTCGCGGAAGATAAACTCGCCAAAGGGCTTTTCCTTCTTCTCCGGTGTACGGGGATTGAGGACCTCTTGCAGCTTTTTATTAAGCTCAACGGTCCCCATCTCTCCCTTTCTGGTCGGAGAGAGCACCTGGATATCCTCCGGCGGGATGTTCATTTTCTTCGGCAGCCGCACGGTGCACAGCTCTGTGATCGTCTCCACGGAGGTTCCGGCCTGCAGGCGCTTGAGCCGGAAAAAGTCTCCGGCGTTTTCTCCCAGATCCGGGTGCTCGCCGCGGTTGATCATGTGGGCATTGCGGATGATGCGGCTGTTTTCCTTCTGGCGGAAGATCTCCGTCAGCCGCACAGTGGCAACCACCTGGCTGCGGATGAGCGCGGAGAAGACGTTCCCAGGCCCCACGGAGGGCAGCTGGTCGGCGTCGCCCACCATGATCAGCCGCGCGTCCGGCGGCAGCGCCTGCAGCAGCGCGTCCATCAGCAGGATGTCCACCATGGAGCATTCGTCCAAGATCACTGCGTCGCAGTCGAGCCGGTCGCTCTCGTCCTTGGTAAAGACGACGCGGTCGCCTTCTTCGTCGAATTTTGCGCCCAACATGCGGTGGACCGTCGCGGCGTCCTTTCCGGTAAGCTCGGTCATACGCTTGGCCGCGCGTCCCGTCGGCGCGCAGAGCAGGGTCTTCATCCCCAGCTCGTCGAACATGGCAAGGATCGCTCGAATCGAGGTTGTCTTACCGGTGCCGGGGCCGCCGGTGATGACCAGCAGCTGATGCTTCAGCGCAAGCGTCAGCGTCTGCCGCTGCAGGGGCGCATATTCGATCCCCTGCTGCACCTCCAGCTTTCTCAATAGCTTCTCCGTGTTGTAGCGGTCCTGAAACAGGCGCTTGCTCATGCGGGCAAACTGCTCGGCGGCGTTGGTCTCCGCCTCGTAAAGCTGCGGCAGATAGCAGGCGTTGACGCCTGCGATCGCCTCATAGCGCAGCTGCCCCTCCTCGATCAGCTCTCCGATGCAGTCGTCGGCCTCCTGTACCTCCACGCCGATCAGCTCCGCCGTCACCACGGCGAGCTTTTCCCTGGGAATGAAGCAATGGCCATTGCCCAAATTGTGCGTCAGTTCAAAGAGCACCGCCGCGCCGATGCGGTTTTTGCTGCTGCCGGCCATACCGAGCTCAAGGGCCATGGTATCGGCCTCGCGGAAGGTGCCGCCGATGAGGGCGCTGCACAGGATGTACGGGTTTTCACGCAGGGTGTCCAGCGCCTCATCCCCGTAGTATTTATAGGCCCGCATGGCCAGCACCGGGCGCAGGCCAAAGGAACACACAAACTCCATCAGCATGCGCAGTCCGGCCTGCTGGCGGAAGCACTTGGAAATCTGCTGCGCTTTGGCGCTGCTGATTCCCTTGATGGCAGCAAGCTCCTGCCAGGAGCTGAGCATGACATCCAGCGTCTTGTCTCCGAAGCGGTCGACGATCAGCGCCGCCGTAGCGGGCCCCACGCCCTTGACCGACCCTCCCGCGAGAAACTGATAGATCGCGCTGGCGGAGGTTGGCAGCGTCCGCTGGGCAAACTCGGCCTTAAACTGCCGCCCGTGGACGCTGTGGTTCATCCACTCCCCGCTGACAATCATGGCCTCGCCGGGCGCGGCAAAGGGGAAGCAGCCAACAACGGTGACGATCTCGCCGTTGCCGTCGCGGAGCTTCAAGACCGTGTAGCCGTTTTCCTCATTCTTGAAAATGACCGCTTCCACGGTTCCGGTCAGCTCCTGGTATTCCATTTCCTGATCCATGGGGCGCCTCCCTTACGAATGATTTTACCTGCGTGTCAGGCCTTTTCCAGCAGGGGCTTGAGGAATTGGCCGGTGTAGCTTTGCTCGCAGGCGGCGCAGTCCTCCGGCGTTCCGGCAAACACCAGGTTTCCGCCGAGGTCGCCGCCCTCGGGTCCCAGGTCGATGACCGTGTCGGCCACCTTGATCACGTCGAGGTTGTGCTCGATGACGACCACGGTGTTCCCAGCTTCGACCAGCTTATCGAGAATGGTAATCAGCCGGTGCACATCGGCCACATGCAGGCCCGTCGTCGGCTCGTCCAGCACATAGACGGTCGCGCCGGTGCTGCGCTTGGAAAGCTCGGTCGCCAGCTTGACGCGCTGCGCCTCGCCGCCGGAGAGCGTGGTGCTGGACTGGCCAAGCTTGACATAGCCCAGGCCCACGTCATAGAGCGTTTGAATCTTGTTGAGGATCTTCTGCTGGTTGGCAAAGAAGCCGCAGGCTTCCTCCACCGTCATGTCCAGCACATCGGCAATGCTCTTGCCCTTATACTTGACCTCCAGCGTCTCGCGGTTATAGCGTTTGCCGCCGCACACGTCACAGGGCACATAGACATCCGGCAGAAAGTGCATTTCCACCTTGACCAGCCCGTCGCCGGAGCAGGCCTCGCAGCGGCCGCCCTTGACATTGAAGGAGAAGCGCCCCTGGCCATAGCCGCGCAGCTTTGCGTCCTGAGTAGAGGCAAAAAGGTCGCGGATATCGTTGAACACACCCGTATAGGTGGCCGGATTGGAGCGCGGCGTACGGCCGATGGGGCTCTGATCCAGGGCGATCACCTTGTCCACATGCTCCAATCCGTCGACGCCCGCGCACTTGCCGGGCCGCACCTTCACCCGGTTCTTCACCGCGGCGAGGGTCTTATACAAAATCTCATTGATCAGGGAGGATTTCCCGCTGCCGGACACGCCCGTGACGCATACGAACTGCCCCAGCGGGATGGCGACGTCAATGTTCTTCAGATTGTTTTCACAGGCGCCGCGGATCAGCAGGCTGTGTCCGTTGCCTTTCCGTCTGCTCTCCGGCACGGGAATCCGTTTTTTCCCGCTCAGATACTGGCCGGTCACAGACGCAGGGCAGGCGCAGATATCCTCCACCGTTCCGGCGGCGACGACGGTGCCGCCGTTGATGCCGGCGCCGGGGCCAATATCGATGACATGATCCGCCGCGCGCATGGTCGCCTCTTCGTGATCCACTACGATCAGGGGATTGCCCAGGTCACGCAGCTGCGTGAGGGTTTTGAGCAGTTTTTCGTTATCCCGGTGATGCAGACCAATGCTCGGCTCGTCCAGAATATACAGCACGCCCATCAGACGTGAGCCGAGCTGGGTCG
>JAFTGE010000111.1 GCA_017458085.1 Oscillospiraceae bacterium | reverse complement strand
CGCGGCCTGCATGGCAGCCGCCTGCGCGCCGACCATGTGCGCCGCCGCGACGGTGGGATCGCGGAAGGCGGCGTTGCGCTGCAGCTCCTTGAGCATCTTTTCATCTTCCTCGTCAGCCTTGACGCTGCTGACGCCGAAGGAGACGATCTCCAGACCGCGCAGATCACGCCACTTGGCGGACAGCACCTCGTTGAGGGCGTCGGCGATCTCGGTGGTGTGGCCGGGCAGGGCGCTGTAGCGGATGCCCTGCTCGGAAATTTTCGCAAAGGCGGGCTGCAGAGCGGTGAGAAGCTCAGTCTTGAGCTGGTTGTCGAGGTTGGCGCGGGTGTAATCGCTCGTCACATTGCCGCAGACATTGGTGTAGAACAGGATGGGGTTGGCCACACGGTAGCTGTACTCACCGAAGCAGCGGATGGCGATGTCGATGTCGATGCCGGCGCGCTCGTCCACCACGCGGAAGGGGATGGGCGAAGGGCTGCCGTACTTGTTGCCGACCATTTCCTTGGTGTTGAAGTAGTACACGCGCTGATCCTTGGGGATCTCGCCGCCGAAGGTGAAGCGCTTGCCAATGTTCTTGAACACCTCGAGGATGCTGCTGCCAAGGCTGCCAGAGAAGATGGAGGGCTCCGTGGAGGCGTCGTACTTAAACTCGCCCGGCTCGGCGCAGAGCTCGGCGATCTTGCCGTTGTCGACGATGATCATGCACTGGCCGTCGGCCACGGAGATGACGGAGCCGTTGGTGATCACATTGTCGTTGCCCCGGTTGGAGGAAAGGCCCGTGACCTTTTTCTTGCCTCTGGTGACCAGCACGTCGCTGGGCAGCGCGTCACAGTAGAAATATTCCTTCCACTGGTCGGCGAAAACGGTTCCCGCGGAACTCAAAGCTGCCTGAATAAGACCCATGTTTGTATCTCCTTTCGTTAATCAAAAAACACGCCCGATATGTATGGCTTTCCTTAAACAGTATATCAGCCTGTGTAAAAAAAAGCTATAAAAAAATGAAAGAGCACCGGGAAAACCGATGCTCTTTCCTCTTTACGCGTGCGCCTCGAAGTTGGCGTGGGGGTTGGTGATTTCGGTCTGCTCCAGCATGGCGGCAGCCCAGGTGTTGCCGCTTTCAACGGCGCGGGAATACCAGCGTCCTGCCTCATCCAGGTTCTGCGTCACGCCGAGACCCATGTGGTACAGGTAGCCGATCTGCGCCTGGCCCTGGGCGTTCCCCTGCTGGGCGGCGCGGTTATTCCATTCCATGGCCTCGTTGTAATCGGCCTCCACGCCGAGCGCGTTCTGGTACATGTAACCAAGCTGCGCCTGGGCAGGTGCGTAGCCCTCCTCGGCCGCGGCAAGATAGGCTTCCATCGCCTTGGCGTAATCCTTGCTCAGACTGCCCTTGCCATCCAGATAGAGGTCGCCCAGCAGCTTCTGCGCCTGAACATTGCCTTCATCGGCCAGGGCCTTGATGCCGCCAGCCGCCTGCTTGAACAACACCTCCGCCTTGAAGGTGTCGGCCTTGCCGAGCAGCTCGCCTTCATACAGGGTGCCCAGCGCCATCTGATCGAAGGGCGTCAGATCTGCTGCCGCGGCCGCCTTGTCGGCCGCGTCGCCGGCAGCGGAGGGCAGCGCCATGACGCCTTTGCCGTTGGCATAGCATTCGGCCAGCGCAGTCATGACCGCGCCGAAATTGCGTTCGTCGGCGCTCATACCGTCCGCGGCGGCCACAAATTTGACATAGCCTTTGACCGCCTCATCCTGATCCCGCCGGGTGCCGTTGCCGTGCTCGGCGGCATCGGCCAGCAGATACTGGGCGTATACGTCGCCCTCATCGGCAGCCTCCGTCAGCCAGGTCACGGCACGGTCGGCGTCGACCTCGGTTCCGAGACCGAAATAGCTGCAAATCCCCAGCAGCCCGCTGACACCGTCAACGCCGCTGCGCTCCAGTTCCTTGAGCGATTCAAAGGCGTCGGCATACTTTCCCTGGGCGTAAAGCTCTGCGGCGGCGTCCACCAGCGCTGTGGAATCCGGCGTGGGTTCCGGCGTCGGTTCTGCCGTGACCGTCGGGGCGGCCGGGGCAGGCGCGGCCTTCCTGCCGCAGGCACCGAGCGTCAGCGCCATGGCGAGCAAAAGCACAAGGGAAATAAACTTCTTCATGGTAACTCTCCTTCCGGCATACACGGACATCGGACCGTGCAGCACATTGCGATGCATGCATTTCGCTTGGGTAGTATAGTACGTACAGCGTGTTTTTTCAAGCCCGCCTTTTCCGTTGTAATAGACGAAAAAGCCGGGAAACTGTTCCCGCATTGTAAAAAATCCCCTGATCCCTTCGGATCAGGGGATTTGGTTACAGGCTTTGCCCTTTTCAGCGCGTGGGATCAACCCTTGTGCTTGCGGAGCTTGGGCACGCAGACCACGACAGCCGCGCCGGACAGGAGCAGCAGCGCTGCCCACAGGCCGATGTTGCTCTCGTCGGCGGTACGGGGGCTGGTAGAGGAGGTGCCGACGGTGCGGGTGCTGGAGCCGGTGATCTTGAAGGTGGTGGAGGCGACATCGTCGCCGTTCTTAACATACAGAGTGTAGGTCGCGCCGGGCGTACGCTCACCCAGGAAGTCAGCCGTCAGGACGACGGTATCGTTGGACTCGTTCGTGGTGGTGAAGTAGAAGTCCTTCCCGTACTCAAGCTGCTGGTTGACCTTTGTGCCGCCGACGAAGACCTTCTCGACAGTCTTGTTGGCGCGGAACTTCAGGCTCTTGTCGCTGGTGACAGCATGGGTGTCAGTGCCGACAGCGCCGATATAGAAGCTGGGGGCCTCGATCTTGATGGCACCGGCGCTGGAGTAAACGCCATCGCACAGGATGTAGACATCGTAATCGCCGGCGGGCAGCTTATTGATCGTCGCAGCGGAGATATAGGCAGTCTCGGTGTACTTGCCGTTCTTTCTGACAATGTACCAGTCGAGGTTGGAGATACCGCCGGAGGTGGGCGCACTGCCGGACTTGACAATGATCAGCCGGGGGACGCCGCCCTGGTTGGCAAACTCCTCCATCATCTGGCAGGTGAACCACAGATTCTCGGTGGCCTGGCCCTCAGGGATCGGGTCAGAAATTCCGACGGTAAGCGCGTCGCTCACAGACGGGGTGTACGCGGGAGTCTTCGCGGGCTTGCTGGGCTTGGACACGGTGTTGACCGCATCTTCCTCTTCCGCGTCGTTAGCCTCGTCCTCGGCGTCAACGATCTCAGCGTCGTTAGACTCGGTTTCCGTCTTGTCTTCCTCGGCCTCGGTCTCAGCAGCCTCAGCCTCAGCATTTGCCTCATCCTTGGTCTCATCGGCATCGTTCACGGAATCCGCGTCGTTCTCGCCGGAAGCATTGCTGGAGGTATCAGCGGGGTCCTGCGTATCGGCGCTGGAGATTTCAACATCAGCGTCGTTAACCTCATCCGCGAACGCGGACATGCCCAGGCAGCCCACGCACATAACGATGACGAGAAGCATCGACAAAACCTTCGTTAAAGTTTTCATGTTTTTCCGTCTCCTTATATTGCAAAAAATTCTAAACGATTTGGGTGCGCCGCCGGAAAAACGGGTCTGCAGTATCCGTCAATGCTGCGGTGCAGGTATAATGTATCACGACGTCTTTCAAATTGCAAGAGTTTTTTCATAATTTTGCGATAAAAATTTTTCCGTTTGTAACTCTTTTGAAAATCATTGCCGTGATCGCCGGGAAAATCGGGGCTGAATTTCCGGCAAAAGCCGGGGGTTTTCCTAACAATTCACAAAGAATTCGGAATTTCCGGCCACAGGCGGCCCCGTTGGGGAAACGATTTTGTAACTATTTCGTTTCCTGTGTTTTCTTTGACGCTGCTGCCGATGACTTTGTTCCCGCCTATTTGAAAAAAATTTCTGACCGTCATTGCGCGGGCCGTGGCAAGCCGTCTCTCCTATAAAAAATGGAGGGGCTGCTGCCCCTCCTTCCGTTATTTTTTCATCTGCTTGACCACCTGGTCCGCGCCCGTCGCAGCCAGGCCCGAAACGATGCCCACGGCGATCGCGCTCATCAGATCCTCCGCCGGGAAATCCGGCATCACCGCCCGACCCGCGACGCCCAGCACCGCACCGACGAACCCACAGATCACCGGGATCCATCGGTCCTCCAGCGGGCTGAGCTTCACCGCCTCGCCGATCAGCCAGGTGATGACGCTGATGGCGGTCACCCCGGCCATACCCATCATTTCCATGCCCCTACTCCTTTCGTTCCAGATCGCTGATGCGATGGTTGATCACACGGATCTGTTCTTCGACCACGGGCATGCGTCTGGCGAAACCGTTGTGCTCCCGCACCTCGCGGGTCAGCGCCTCCAACTTGGTCTCCGTTACCGCCTGGGCCCGCCCGTTGCTGATCAGCACGCCCATCAGCGTCAGCACGCCTGTAATGAGCGCGCCCGCAATTGTTTCCCACATATCTCTATCCTTTCAGCAGCATTGTCCATGTCTGCCCACCGCAGATCCCATCCTCTGTCAGACCGTTGCTTTTCTGGAATTGCCGGACGCATTGCTCCGTCCGCATTCCCGCCTCGCCGTCGATCCAGTGGGGATCATGGCCCTTATACTTGAGCGCGGCCTGCGCCGCGGCCACGGCTGCGCCCGTGTCGCCGCGCCTGACCTCCGGGATCGTGACGGTGCACATGGCCCTGGCGGGCTTGTCCTCGGCCGCCTCGCCGCCGGAATAGCGCAGCACGCAGTCCCACGGGTAATTGCGGTAGGCACGGATCAGAAATTCCCGGCCTGTCTGATCGCCGGGTTGACCGCCGGTGACAGTCCCCAGCTCGTTGATGCTGGCCTCGGCCTCTTTCCCGTCGCCGCAATAGATCGCCGTATGGTGCTGACAGTTCAGCAGCACGTCACCGCGCTTGAGTCCCGCGCCGACGGCGAGATCGATGTCCGCCGTCACATCCCGGAACCCGCAGCGCAGGAACACGCCCCGCATATTCCCGGTGTAGCTTGCGCCGTTGGATCTGACCGGCACGCCTGCCAGCTCCCACGCCGCGATCACGGCGGCCGAACAGTCATAGTCCCCGTGTTCACCCCAGCGGTATTGCTGGTCGTAGCCGTGGGCGTCATCCCGCGCCCACTCCTCCATGATCGCGGCGGCCTTCTCTGCCCTGGTCATGGCTTACGCTCCGTAGACCTCCTGCACGAGCAGGGCAAGCTCGGTGTAGTCCTCATCGCTGAGTCTGCCGACGGCAAAGAACACGTCGATCTTGTCCTGCGCGGCGTCAGCCGTCTTGTAAAACTTCTTTTCGATCAGCTTCTTCATGGTGTTATACATTGTTGATGACCTCCATGTCCTCGTTGTAAATTTCCTCGATCAGCGCGGCCAGCTCCTCCAGATGGGCCGCCTCATCCTCCTCGAACTGCGCCTGCGCTCTGGCAAGCGCGCTGTAGTCCTCCGCCGGGGCGATCATGGTGCCGTGGAATACGACGCCGTCGCTACGCGTCCATCTCTCGCCGTCCGGCACAAAGCGGAAGCCCTCGATGAAAGCCCTGCACTTGCCGTCAAAGACATCGGTCTCAATGGCCCTGCGCGTCCCGTCATCGGTGAGATGGCAGCGATAATCGGAATCAAGATAAATCTTCATGTCGACACCTCACTCAAACCAAAGGTTGTACATTTCCCAATTCGAGTAGAAACAGGTAACTTTGACATATGCTTCTTCGTTTACCTCGGAGATGTCCAACGCAAAAACCGCCCTGTCTGTTTTCCCGATATCCTTTTTGACAAGAAACTTCGCGTCGTTGCCGCTGTTGGTTGGCAAGCTGGTGCTCGAACTCAATCCGAAAGTTGGATGGTAGGTCGTGCTGTCGGTACTGTTGACCTTAATATCACAATACAACGTTGTGAATTTTGTTGCGTCCACACGTGGAGACAGCACGAAGCCGGTCTTTTCCGTGCAGACAATCGAATCTGTTCCGAACTTGATAGCTGCACCTTTTGCTTCTACTTCGTACGCTGCGGACAGTCCCTTGCCGGATTTAAAGATGTATACTTTATATAGCAGTTCTGCATCATACTGCTGATTGGTGCTAACGGAGACTTCTGCACTGGTCGTATCATCGTCCAGCGCCGCCGTCACGGTCCATGTGCCGTAGTTGGCCGGGGAGATGCTGAAATAGTAATCGGCCATCGCCTCATCCTCGGCGTTGGTGTGCGCTTTCTCCGGCCCCCGGGATTTTGAAACGCTTCCCTTTGCGATCGTCACCGTCGAGCCCAGCGGCGCGGTCACATGCAGCACCGCTGCGTTGACGGACAGCCCGCCGCCTCCGCCCGCGCGTAAAATAAATGCATCAGCCATCCTTGGCTATCCTCCTTTTAAAAGTGAATGATCCGAACCGGGATATCCGCCTCCGGCTCGAAGGACATGAGAACGCGCATGTTGCCTGTTCCGGGGATAGGCGTAGCCCGGATGATCTGCCCCCATGCCTCCAGCTGCTCATCGCTCTCCGCGTCGGACGCGATATTCAGATCCAGGAATACCGGCCCGGAAGAGAAGGTCACTCCGGAAAAGCTGACCGTCCGCTCCACGCCGTAATCCGTCTCCGTCCACCCCGTCGCCGGGATCGTCGCGGTATAGAGCCGGGGAGCAAGCGTCGTCGCGTCGACGAAGGTGGCGGTGCCGCCGTCGGTGGTAGCCAGCACCACAGCCGGGACGTCCTCATAGCTGGCGCCCGCGATTTTCACATTCTGCGCCATGGGGCCACCTCCTCAGCTGATCGTCAGTACCTTGCTCGTGCTGTCCTGCGCCACCGTGGGGAAGGTGGCAGTACCGGTCTTTTTCGTCAGGTTCCCCGCAAAGAAGGTCTTGCCGGACACTACGTCCGCCGCTGTCGCCGTGGCCGTCACGTCCACCGCGCCGACCTCCACGCTCTTGAGCAGCTTCCCGCTGCTGGGCGTGATGGTCTGCTTGGCGGTCGAGGGGGTAGCGGTCTTTGCTTCCACCTGGACATAGCGGGTGATCTTCGCACCGTTGCCGACGCTGGAGACATAGCCCGCGGTGCCTACCGTGGCCTTGGGCGTGATCTCCACAGGGTAGTCGCTGGCCGCCGTGCCGAGCACCGTGCCGCTGACGTCCGCG
>JAFTGE010000045.1 GCA_017458085.1 Oscillospiraceae bacterium | reverse complement strand
CGCGCCGGAGCGGGAGCGCGTGGCCGTGCGTGCCAGGCCGAGCCAGGCCAGGATGATTTACGACTATGTGCTGGGCTTCGTCAAGGATGCGCACGCACAGAACCAGCACCGTATCCGGGTCGGCATGATCCTGCTGTTTTTGCTGCCGCTGATCGTGATTGCGCTTGTGCTCCTGACGGACTCTAACCGCATCGCCTTCCTGATCATCTGGATCTTCGCGATGTTTGCCCTGGCAACCTTCATGATCTACGCGGCCTATGACGACCATGAGCTGAAAAAGGTGCTGAGCGAGCTGGAGGAGTATGTACCGGAAAGCTGGGGGGACGAGTTGGACGGCCTGCTGCCGGTGACGGAGGAGGAAGGACTGGCTGTGCGCATCACGCCGGAGATGGTCCGCCGCTGGCTGGCACAGCGCCGCGACCGGGATCTCAGTCTGGACGCCGGCGACGCCGACGGGGACGAGGTCTCCGTGCGGGTGCCGAAAAGTCTGCTGGTGCACCTGATACGCAGAGAGGAAAAGGAGACAGCGGATGAGGAACATATGGCGAATTATCAGAACTGATACGCGCCGCATTTTCAGCAGCGTGGTCGCCTTTATCATCATCATGGGCCTGTGCGTGGTGCCGGTGCTGTACGCGTGGTTCAACATCTTCTCCAACTGGGACCCCTACGGCGAGAGCGCCACTTCCCGCATCCGCGTGGCGGTGGCCACCAAGGACCGGGGGACGAGTCTGCTGGGCCTGAGGCTGAACGTGGGCAACCAGATGGTCGAGACGCTCAAAACCAACACACAGATCGGATGGGTCTTTGCCGAAAGCGAGGACGAGGCCCTCTGGCGGGTATACAGCGGCGACTGCTACGCGGCGCTGATCGTGCCGGAAGATTTCTCCAAGGATATTGTCAGCTTCATGACGCTGCAATTCGAGCACCCGGAGCTGCATTACTACGAAAACGGCAAGAAAAACGCCATTGCGCCCAAAATCACCGGCAAAGCGAAAACCGCTGTGCAGGAGACGGTGAACACGGTGTTTTTGCAGACCATCGTCGGCTATGCGGCGGAGGTGGTGGAGATCCTGGAGGAAAACGGCTGGGACCCGGTGGAGCTGATGCAGGATCTGAGCGAGAAAACCGAGGCGCTGAGTCTGAAGATCGACGATTGCAACTACGCGCTGGACTCGCTCGTCAGCGTGACGGGGGCCGCCCAGGGACTGCTGCTGGCCTCGGGCAATCTGGTTAGCGATATGAGCGATACCATCGGACTGACCGCTACGCTGGCCGGATATTTTCAGGAGGACACGGAGTGGGCCGACTCCACCGTGCGCCAGACCGTGGCCGATATCAATGCCCAGATTCAGCAGATCACCGCCAATCTGAGCAGCTTCCAGTCGCAGCTGGCCGCGGCGGCCGCCAACCCGGAGACCTATAACAACTTCATCAACGGCGGCCGCGACAACGCCGTGAGCACGTTAAACAGCATGGCCAATCAGATCGCCCAGCTGCAAAGCGTCTGCGAGCAGAACGGTCTGACGCAGATGGCCAATCTGGTGGGCTCCATGCTGGGCGCGGTGACGGATGTTGAAAGCTCGCTGAGCGCCATGGAGCCGGTGGACGTGAGCGATAACGAGAGCTGGGCCGCGGCGCAGGAGGCGCTGACCCGAACCGCGGAGCGGATGGGCAGCGTGTCAGAGCTGATGAGCGCGGTCTTTACCGAGGTGGCCAGGACCCTGGGCATCCAGATCGAGGACTTCACCGGCAGCATCAACAGCGCCGCCACCAACCTGGCCGATGTGCTCAGGGCCTTTGAATCCTCCACTGCCGGGATCTCCAACACGCTCTACGGGGTGGCGGGCTCGGTGGCCTCCATGCAGACGGGCGTTTTGAGCACGAAGGCGGGCCTGAGCCGGGCCAAGGCGGAGCTGCAAAAGCTGTCGGCGCTGCTGGCGGATCTGTCGGAAAGCGACTTTTTACAGGAGGTCCTTATGGTGCTGGGCCAGGGCAGCGACATTCTGGACGCGCACATCGCCTCGCCCCTCAAGGTGGGGGAGGAGGTCTTCTACGCGGTCGAGACCTACGGCTCGGAAATGGCCCCGTTTTACACGGTGTTGGCCCAATGGGTCGGCGCGCTGTTCTGCGCGGCGCTGCTGAAAACCCATCTGGAGCGCATCGAGCTGCCGCGAAAGCTGCGGCTGTACCAGCACTTCTTCGGCCGCTACAGCCTGTTTCTGTGCGTGGGGCTGATCCAGGCGCTGATCACCGTGCTGGGCGATCTGTTCTATGTGCGGATCGACTGCATGCACCCCTGGCTGTTTTTGCTCTCGGCGCTGGTCACGGGCGTGTGCTTTTCCATGATCAACTACGCCCTGTCCTTTACCCTCGGCAGCATCGGACTCGGCGCCTCGGTCATCATCATGGTGGTGCAGGTGGCGGGCTCCGGCGGCACCTACCCGGTGGACGTGCTGCCCAAGGTGTTCCGCATTCTCTACCCCTTCATGCCCTTCAAGTTCGCCATGAACGCCATGCGCGAGGCCATCTGCGGTCTGTACGGCGACTACTACTGGCAGAATATCCGGGCGCTGCTGGGCATTGCGGCGCTGTTTATGGTGCTGGCCTTCGTGATCTATGTCCCGGCCAAGTGGATCAATGACCTGATCGAAACGAGCAAACGCGAAAGCGAGATCATGATCTGACTAAAACCGTCAGCCCGTACGAAGCCGCGGCTTCGTACGGGATGACGGTTTTTCAGGCCGATCAGGGGCAGAAAAAACATCGTTTTTGGTTAAAACAATGCTTTATTTTTCCATCGGAATAGGTTATAATCATGACAGACTTTTTATGGAGGTAATTCCCATGAAACAATATTTTGAAATCGTTGACGTGATGGCCAGAGAAATTCTGGACTCCCGCGGCAACCCCACCGTCGAGGTCGAGGTGACCCTGGACGACGGCACCGTCGGCAGAGCGGCTGTTCCCTCCGGCGCTTCCACCGGTATCCATGAGGCCTGCGAGCTGCGCGACGGCGATAAGAGCCGTTACGGCGGCAAGGGTGTTCTGACTGCGGTCGAGAACGTCAACGGCGAGATCGCCGAGGCTCTCGTCGGCCTGAACGTGCTGGATCAGACCGGCATCGACAAGCTCCTCATCGAGCTCGACGGCACCCCCAACAAGACCCGTCTGGGCGCCAACGCCATTCTGGGCGCTTCTCTGGCCTGCGCCAAGGCCGGCGCCGCGGCCACCGGCATGAGCCTGTACAACTACATTGGCGGCGTCAATGCCAAGACCCTGCCCGTGCCCATGATGAACGTTCTCAACGGCGGCGCGCATGCCACCAACTCCGTTGACATTCAGGAGTTCATGATCATGCCCGTCGGCGCGCCCAACTTCCATGAAGCCCTGCGCATGTGCGCCGAGGTTTTCCATGCCCTGAAGAAGGTCGTTCCTCCCTCCGGCGTGGGTGATGAGGGCGGCTACGCACCCGACCTGGCCAGCGATGAGGACGCCCTCAAGGCCCTGGTCGCCGGTATCGAGAAGGCCGGCTACAAGCCCGGCGAGGACTTCAAGATCGCCATGGACGCCGCTGTCTCCGACTGGTTCAACAAGGAAGACGGCAAGTACCACCTGCCCAAGCGCGGCACCGTGATGTCCAGCGACGAGATGATCGACATGTGGGAAGACCTGGTCAACAAGTACCCCATCATCTCCATCGAGGACGGCCTGGGCGAGGATGACTGGGACGGCTGGGTCAAGCTGACCGAGCGCCTGGGCAACCGCGTGCAGCTCGTCGGCGACGACCTGTTCGTCACCAACGCCGCTCGCGTCAAGCAGGGCATCGAGCTCGGCGCCGCTAACGCCGTTCTCATCAAGGTCAACCAGATCGGCTCCCTGACCGAGACCCTGGATGCCATCCAGACCGCCAACCGCGCCGGCTACACCGCCATCGTTTCCCACCGCTCCGGCGAGACTGAGGACACCACCCTGGCCGACATCGCCGTGGCTGTCAACGCCGGCCAGATCAAGACCGGCGCTCCCTCCCGTACCGACCGCGTGGCCAAGTACAACCAGCTGCTGCGCATCGAGGAGGAGCTGGACGACGTGGCCCAGTACCCCGGCATGGACGCCTTCTTCTCCATCAAGAAGTAAAAAGCAACGCACAAAATCGGACAGGCTCCCCATTCGGGGAGCCTGTTTTTGTTTGATACACCCCGATTTGCTGTGCCTCTTGCCAGAGCCGCCGGGCCGTGGTAAGATGAAAACAGAATAAAAAAGGGGAGGGAAACCCATGATTTATAACGATTTCCAGAAAGAAAAGCTGTCCGCGCTGGGCTTCGGCGCCATGCGTCTGCCGCTGTGTCCCGACGGGGAGATCGACCAGGCGGAGCTGGACCGGATGGTGGACGCGGCCATGGCCGCGGGCGTCAATTACTTTGACACGGCCTATCCCTACCACGGCGGCAAATCCGAGAGCGCGCTCGGGCAGTCTCTGCGCCGCTACCCGCGGGAGAGCTGGAACCTGGCCGACAAGTTCCCCGGCCATCAGAACGTCCACGGCGTCAAGCCCCTCAAGCCGGAGGAGGTCTTTGAAGAACAGCTGGTCCGCTGCGGCGTGGATTATTTCGATTTTTATCTGCTGCACAACATCAACGAGAACTCCATGAGCTACTACGGCAACCCCGACAATCACTTCATGGAGTACTTTCTGGAGCAGAAGGCCAAGGGCCGCATCCGGCATCTGGGCTTTTCCTGCCATGCCGCGCCCTCCGGCCTCGAAAAGTTTTTGAGCCTGTACGGGGAACATATGGAGTTTTGCCAGATCCAGCTCAACTTCGTGGACTGGAAGCTCCAGGACGCCGAGCAGAAGGTCGCCATCCTGCGCAAGGCTGGCATCCCCGTGTGGGTGATGGAGCCGGTACGCGGCGGTAAGCTCGCGCGCTACAGCGACGACTTTGAGGCGCGCATGCGCGCCCTGCGCCCGGATGAGAGCACACCTGCCTGGGCCTTCCGCTGGCTGCGTACCGTGCCGAAGCCGACCGTGGTGCTCAGCGGCATGTCAAACCTCGCCCAGATGCAGGATAACCTCAAAACCTTTGCGGAGGATAAGCCCCTGAACGACGAGGAGCTGGCCCTGCTTGAAGAGATCCGCCGGAGTCTGGCCCGCATGATCCCCTGCACCGGCTGCCGCTACTGCTGCGCGGGCTGCCCGATGGAGCTGGAGATCCCCACACTGCTGAGCATGGCCAACGACATGGCCGTGGACAAGGGCAACTTCAACACCGTGGCCCGCTACACCGCGCTCGGCGAGGGGAAGCGCGCCGACGCCTGCATCGGCTGCGGCCAGTGCGCCGACGCCTGCCCCCAGAAAATCGACGTGCCCGAGGAGATGATCCGCCTGGCCGACCTCATGGGCGGACTGAAGACCTGGGAGGAAATCTGCAAGGAACGCGAGGCCGCGGCCGAGGCGCTGAAAAAAGCTAAAGCCAAATAATTTCAGGTTTTCCGTATAAAACCTTCGTTACCAGGTAAAAATAGGCTTGCAAACCAAAATGTAACGGAGGTTAACAACATGAGCAGCAACAGCTCCGGCAAAAGGCTGGAGGGATTTCTGACAGGCAAGGGCTTCTACATAGTCCTTTTCCTGTGCGCTGCCGTCATCGGGGTATCCGCCTGGACGATGGCCGCCGGAAATGAGGCTATGGAAGACCTGACGCAGGCAAACAACGCCGTGCTGGATAACCGGCGCGTGGAGACCGTCATTATCGCGCCTGAGGCAACGGCGAAGGTGGAGACGGCCGCCGTGGAGGAAGAAGCCATGGAGAGCGTCGTTGAGATCGAGCCGCCCGTCGAGGTGCAGCCGGTCTGGAACGAGGCCGAGACGGTGACCGTCTGGCCGGTGCAGGGCGAGCTGGAGCGCCTGCATGATGTGCAGACGCTGCACTACGACGTGACGTTGCGCGATTGGCGTACCCACGCGGGCATCGATATCCTCGCGCCCCTGGGCGAGACGGTTCGCGCCGCCATGTCCGGCACGGTGCAGAGCGTGGTCGAGGATGGTCTCTACGGCACGGTGGTCACCATTGACCACGGCGACGGCACCCAGGCCGTCTATGCCAATCTCGCCGCGCTGCCCGCGGTGGCAACGGGGGACTATGTCTCCGCCGGCGACGTGATCGGCGCCGTGGGCGACACCGCCCTGTGCGAGATCGGTCAGGGCACCCATCTGCACTTTGCCATGATGCTCGACGGCGCCAGCGTAAACCCGCTGGATTATCTTCCCGCGTAAGTGATACTATTTTTCAATAAAAAGTAGACACTTTTTATTGAAAAGGCGCCGCTTGATGCGTCGCCCATCTGCGCGAAAGCGCAGATGACGTCTCATACAGTTTCCGACGCGCTTACGCGCTATTAAAAGTAGACGTTGTCTACTTTTAAT
>JAFTGE010000110.1 GCA_017458085.1 Oscillospiraceae bacterium | reverse complement strand
GCGTCGGTAAAGGCGCCGCTGCGAATGCTGGCGTCGGTGGCGATGACCCCCAGGGGGCCGGACCCCGGCAGCGCGGCCATGGTGTCCAGCGCGGGCTGGACGATGCCGAAGGCGGGGACGGGATAGCGCTTCAGCTCCGCGGCGGCGGCGCTGGAGATGGTGCCGCAGGCGGCGAGGATCACCTTCACGTCATAGCGCGCGAGAAAGTCCATATCCTGCCGGGCAAAGCGGCAAAGCTCCTCCCCCGGGCGCGGACCGTAGGGAAGCCGCCCGGTGTCGGCAAAGAAGACAATGTCCTCCTCCGGCAGCAGCCGGCGCAGGGTTTTCAGCGAGGTCAGTCCCCCCATGCCGGAATCGTAGATACCGATGGGCCGCTTATCCATCCGCTTCCCCTCCCGTGAAAAAACGTTGACAATTAAATATACCGCAAAGCGGCCCCTAATACAAGCAAAATTTGTATTGTTTACCTGTGGAATTAGCCGCGGGGCAATGCTATAATGATTATGTGATGGCGAAAAGCCAATCAGCTTTTCGCCGCGCCGCTTTGCCATATACTCATTATAATCCTATGAAAGCAAAAATCAGGAGGAGGTGCACGCGTTGAACATCGAAATGAGCGAAAAGGAATACCGGCTGCTGCTGGACATGGTCTATATCGGGAACTGGATCCTCAACTCCGCCCGCGGCAACGACCGCTTTGAGGCTTACGACCGGGTGCAGGAAAAGCTGTTCGCGCTGGCGCCCGCCCACGGCATGCGCGCCCTGGTGCAGCACTGGCAGGGGCACATCTATCCCTCCCGCGCGTACGAGGACGGCGGCATCCATGAGGCTATTGCCGACTATGAAGACGCGGTGTTTTTCAACATTCTGGCCGAGGAGCTGGCCCGGCGCGATCTGGGGCTGGAGGCCAGCGAGCCGGAGGATTATTCCGAGCTGACCGCCCGGATGGAGGAGTACATGGCCGAGTTTGAGAAAAACGGCCTGAACACGATCAATATCGATTTATAAGGAAAAGCTCTGTCGGTGGCTTCCGCCACACGGAAGCGAGTCACAAGGCGCTTACAGCGCCTTTTACAAATGCGAAGCGACTGCTTCGCATTTGAGAGGACGAGCAGCGGAGTGAGCGAGCTTTCGCGTCGCTACACGGAAGCGAGTCGATACGGAGCTTGCGAGGACGACATGCACGACGAATTAACAAGAGAAGACATCAAAAAAATGCAGGAGGAGCTGGACTACCGCCGGCTGGAGCTGATGCCCGGCCTAATCGAGGAGGTCAAGCGCACCCGCGCCTTCGGTGACCTGAGCGAGAATTTTGAGTACAAGGCCGCCAAGCAGGCCCAGAATAAAAACCGCAGCCGCATCCGCTATCTGGAAGGCATGATCAAATCCGCCAAGGTCATCGATGACCGCTCCGCCGCCGACGAGGTCGGTCTGTTCGACAAGGTGGAGATCTACATCCCCGAGGACGACGAGACGCAGATCATCCAGGTCGTCACCACCGTGCGCACCGATCCGCGCAAGGGCCTGATCAGCAAGGAATCCCCCTTCGGCAAATCCGTGCTGGGCCGCAAGGTGGGCGATGTGATCCAGGTCCATGTCAACGACAGCTACAGCTACGAGGCCGAGATCCGCGCCATCACCAAGGGAGAGGACGACGGCTCCGTGCCCCTGCTGGGGTACTAAGGAGCTACGCACCTGCGGTGCTGCACGCCGCAAAAAGCCCGTCAGGGCGAGCCGTTTACCGGCCCGCCCTGACGGGCTTTTTGTTCGCTATTTCAAAATGTACGGCACGGAAATAACCGTCACGTTGCGGCGCTTGTTCAGCTCCAGCTTGAGCTTGACCGAGGTCTGGTTGTGCAGCAGCTCCGTCCAGGTTTCCGAACAGGTCAGCTGCGGCATCACCACCGTCAGCGACTGGCCGGGGCCCATCTCCTGCTCCAGGGCGTCGATGTGGTTTAAGAGCACCTCGTTGACGTTGCGCAGCTCGGTAATGTCACAGCTGAAGTGAGCGCCGGGGATCTCCAGCGCATCCAGCTGCTTTTTGAGCGTCTGCTCCCGGCCGTCGCCGGAGCCGACATAGTAAAACTCGATCTCCGGCGCACCCAGAGACAGGGTATAGTTGAGCGCCTTGACAAAGGGCCGGGTCAGCGACTGGACCGGCATGAGCACCTTGGTGGCGCCGCGGCGCTGCACCAGGGCCTTGACGTCACCGCGCAGAATAATGTCGGCGGCGACCTTGTCATAGTGCTTCTTGATGGCCTTCATCAGCAGCACCAGCAGCGGGATGATGATGACCACAAGCCACGCGCCGTCGAGAAAGCGGGTGACGAGAATCAGCGCGCAGACGGTAAAGCACACCAGGGTGCCGACGCCGTTGATGAGCGCCTTGTGCTTCCAGGCGCCCTCCTTGCGGCGCGTCCAGTGGGTGAACATGCCGGCCTGCGAGATGGTGAAGGACACAAACACGCTCGAGGCGTAGAGCGGCAGGAGGGTATGGGTGTCGGCGTTGAAGGCAAAGATCAGGACCGAGGCGGCGAAGAAGATCAGCAGGATGCCGTTGGAGAAGTTCAGCCGCGCGCCGCGCACGGTAAACTGCCGGGGCATATACCCGTCGCCCGCGACCATGGCCAGCAGCAGCGGCATGCCCGCAAAGGCGGTGTTGGCCGCGAGGGAGAGAATGATGACCGTGGCGATCTGGAAGATGTAGAAGAAGACGCTGCCGTTGCCGAAGATAGCGGCGGCAAGGCTGGCGATGGCGGTGACGTTCTCCCGCGGGGTGATGTGGTAGAGATCGGTCAGCGCGGCCACGCCGATAAAGGTCACGCCCACCACGCAGGCCATCAGCGTCAGCACAAGCTTTGCGTTTTTCGGGGCCGGATCGGTGAAGGAGGGCACGCCGTTTGAGACGGCCTCCACACCGGTCAGCGCGGTGCAGCCGGAGGCAAAGGCCTGCAAAAACAGGAAAACGGTGATATCCCCGGTGGTCCGGATCATCTCCGTGGGCGCGGGCGGCGCATAGCCCAGAACGAAGACCTTCACAAAGCCCGTGATGATCATCACCACCAGCGAGCCGATGAAGAAATACGTGGGCAGGCCGAACATGACGCCCGACTCGCTCAGGCCGCGCAGGTTGCCCCAGGTCAGAATGCAGACGATGACAAAAGCGATCCAGGGCTTATAGGGCGCAGCGGCGGGAAAGGCGGAGATAATCGCCGCCGTGCCGGAGCAGCTGGAGACCGCAACCGTGAGGATATAGGACACCAGCAGCGCCGAGGCCGCAACCAGACCCGGAATCTCCCCGAAGTTGTCCGCGCCGACGATATAGGCGCCGCCGCCCTGCGGGTAGGCGTCGATGGTCTGACGGTAGCAGAAGACCAGCACCACCAGCAGGCCGATGATCGCGCTCATGACATACACCAGCGAGCGCGTCGCCGCCAGCGCCATCACCGGGAACAGCACCATCAACACCTCCTCCCCCGCGTAGGCCACGGAGGAAATGGTGTCGCTGGAATAGATGGGCAGACCCCAGACGACCTTGAGCTTCTCGGCCTCGAGCTTGTTGTTCTCCAGCGCGGGGCCGATGAAGATATCCTTGAATGATTTCTTACTCACACAGATCCTTCTTTCCAAATGAAAAACAGATAAAGAAAAAACGTGCTGCCAGGCAGCACGTCAAAGCACGCCCCCGGCGCAAAAGCGCACGGCGGCCGTGATCCTTCCGGTGCTGACGAGATTAGCTGTCGGGTTCGGAACAGAAGGTTTCCTACCGTCAAGGACGGATTCACCCCGAAAAGTGGGTCTCCCGCTGCCGTTGGTCAAAATCTCCGCAAAGAAATCTTAACACGACATTAAGCGTCCCTAATCATACTACCGCTTTTTCTTAATGTCAATGGACGAACGCGCTTTTCTCCGTTCTTTGTTGTAAAGAGGATCGATTTGTGGTAAAGTAATACAGAATCGATCAGAAAGACAGGTTTCTTATGTTTCAAGGTTTTACGGAAAAGACGGGCGGCTTCCTCTGGGAGCTGGCCTTTAACAACGAACGGCCCTGGTTCCTGGCCCACAAGCAGGAATTTGAGGACGTTGTCAACACCCCCTTCAAGGCGATGGCTGCCGAGACCTTTGAGCAGCTGAACGCCCGCTGCCCCGATTTTGAGGGCCGGCTGCACGTTTCGCGCATCTACCGCGACGCGCGGCGGCTCTTTGGCCGCGGACCTTACAAGGACCACATGTGGTTCTCCATCAAGGCCAGCGATGTGCTGCTGGAGGGACCGATGTTCTGGTTCGAGGTCGGACCCTCGGAATACAGCTTCGGCTGCGGTTTTTACAGCGCCACGCCCGTGCAGATGGACGCCTTCCGCCGCAGCATTGACGCCAATCCCGCCCGCTTCCTGCGTCTGGCTAAGGCAGCCGAGCGCGACGGCTGGGAGCTGGACGGACCCGGTTACACCCGTCCCAAGGGCAGCTTTGACGATCCGCTGCTCAACGCCTGGTACAACCGCAAGCGGGTGGGCCTGTCCAAGTCCTTCGACTGGGGCGAGGCCGGTTACAGCCCGGCGCTGCCGCAGACAGTGGTGGACGGTTATATCCAGCTGATGGACATGTACAAGTATTTTATGGAGGTCTACCTCTCCTGCCCCGGAGAGATGACGCGCAGCCATTGACGGAGGTCTGCCTATGAGTCCACGGGTAGCGATCATCATACCCGCCTACAACGCGGCGGAAACCATCGAGGCCTCGGTGCGCAGCATCTTAAATCAGACGGTTTCTGAGCTTGTGCTGATCGTGGTAAACGACGGCTCCACCGACGGCACCGCCGCCATCCTCGCCCGCCTTCAGGCGGAGGACGAGCGCCTTGTGCCCATCACGGTTCCAAACGGCGGCCCCGCCATGGCGCGAAACCGCGGCCTTGAGGCGGTGCCCGCCGGGACGGAGTACGTCATGTTCTCCGACGCCGACGATGAGATGCCCGCCGACGCGGTGGAATACGCCTTTGAAAACAGCCGGGGCGCGGATCTCGTGCTGATGGGCTTTGAGATCCTGAACCCCGACGGCAGCGTCCAGCGCTATTGCGAGCCGGAGCAGCACCTGACGCCCGACACCGTCGGCCCGGTGCTGGGGCGGCTTTACAAGGCCAATCTCCTCAACCAGGTCTGGGGCAAGCTCTACCGCGCCGACCTGATCCTCCCCGACGGGCCGCGCTTTCAGGACTACCGCTGGGGCGAGGACCGGCTATTTATCTACGACTGCCTGGAGCGCGCCGGGAGCATCGCTGTGCTGCCGGAGTGCAAGTACCGCTATATCATGCACCCGGGCGAGAGCCTGATCACCCGCTATTACGACAAAAAGTTTGAGGTCTGCCTGCTGTCTGACCGGCGCATGGAGCAGCTCTGCCGGCGCTTCGGCGTGACCGACGACCGGGACTTTCGCTATATGTTTATGAAGAGCGTTTTCTCCTGCCTGACCACGCTCTACTCCCCCGCCTGTCGGCTGACGCGCCGGGAAAAGCGGGCGGAGATCGCCCGCGTCATCCGGGATGAGCGGGTGCTTGCGCGCAGCCGCGACCTTTTCGGCGGCTTTGCGGTGCGCTTTCTCTGCGCGGTGATCCGCACGGGCAGCGTGACGCTCAACGCCCTGACCTTCCGTCTGGTCGCAGCCGCCGGAACGCTTGCGCCAAGACTGTTTACAAAGATCAAGCACAGAAAATAAACGGACCTGTGTCATTCCAAGAAAAAAACGACCGCGAAAGCGGTCGTTTTTTGCGTGTAGACAAAGTACCCATCTGGCATTGCGAACCAGTGACCGACGTCACTGGTGTGGTGTACGCCCTGCGGGTGTGTACGCCCTGCGGGTGTGTTCGCCCTTCAGGGTGCAATCCGTTTTCCTTGGCGCTGTGCATAGCCGGGCAGACCGGGTTGATCTACCGGCGATCAGTCCTCGGACGCGTCTGCTTCCTCGTCGTCGTCGCCCAGATCGAACTCCAGCATCTCCCCGCAGCCGGGGCATTCGATGGAGCCCTCCTCCAGGACCTCGGCGCTAAAGCTGATCTCCTGGCCGCAGACCGGGCAGACCGCGTCGTAAATGATCCCGTCGTCCTCCGTCGCCTCCGGCAGATCGGCATAGTCGTCGTCCCGGGTAAAGCACCCGCCGCAGCCGGGGCAGCCGGGCCGCGGGGACGGGGTGTCTGCATCGTCGCTATCCTCCGGTGCGTCCACCAGCTCTTCCAGGTAGCTCAGCTCGTCGGCCAGCTCCTCGATCGCGTCGGCGCGATCCAGGTCCGCGCTTTGCAGATCCTCGATCTCATGGGCCATGTCGGCCAGCAGATCGTTGAGCGCGCCCCAAAGTCTGCCCTCTCTGCTTTCAGGGTCCACGCCGAGCCCCTCGGTCAGACCGCGCAGATAAGCCGCTTTTTCCACAATTGTCATCGAAAATCCTCCTTTTGCTGACGGAAAAATAACAATCTTTCCAAAAAAACAAAGTCATGGTGCGCAGCCACCGATGACCTTGTCTTTCTCTCCGGGGCCGGAATACCGGCCCCGCTGTTTGTTGGCCTCTTACGCCCTGGACAGATACTCGCCGGTGCGGGTGTCGATCTTGATCTTCTCGCCGCGCTCGATAAAGAGGGGCACCTTGATCTCGGCGCCGGTCTCCACGGTGGCGGGCTTGGTGGCGTTGGTGGCGGTGTTGCCGGCAAAGCCCGGATCGGTCTCGGTGACCTCAAGCTCCACGAAGAAGGGCGGCTCCACGTTAAACACCTTGCCCTTGTAGGAGTAGATGGTGCACTCCATGTTTTCCTTGACGAACTTGAAGTTGTCGCCCAGAACGGAGGCGTTGACCGGCTCCTGGTCATAGGTTTCGGGGTTCATGAAGTAGTAGAGATCGCCGTCGTTGTAGAGATACTCCATCGTGACGCGGTCGACGGTGGCGTTCTCGAACTTTGCGGTGGGGTTGAAGGAAGTTTCTGTGACGGCGCCGGTGATGACGTTCTTCATCTTGGTGCGGACGAAGGCCGCGCCCTTGCCGGGCTTGACGTGCTGGAACTCGACGACCTGCATGACCTGGCCGTCCATCTCAAAGGTAACGCCGTTTCTGAAATCGCCTGCTGTAATCATAAATGGGACCTCCCGAAAGTAGTTTTATTATTATCTCAATTATTTTACAGGATACATGCGTTTTTTGCAAGCCCTAATTATCAGAGTGGAGTGTTGAGGGTGGAGTGTGGAGTTGAGGCATCCGCTTCGCGGATATGTATGATTTGCGCCGAAGGCGCTCCATAACTTCACACTCCAAACTCCAAACTCAAAGAATGATCAGTTCCATCTTGGGGGCCTTGGTGATGACCTCGGCGCCGTCGGCGCGGATGATCATGACGTCCTCGATGCGCACGCCGAAGCGTCCGGGGATATAGATGCCGGGCTCGGCGGAGCTGAGGCAGCCGGCAGGCATAAGGGCCTCGCCGCTGGGACTGGCGAAGGGCGGCTCATGGATGTCGAGGCCGAGGCAATGGCCGAAGCCGTGGCCGAAGTAGGGGCCGAAGCCGGCGTCGGTAATGACCTTGCGTGCGGCCGCATCGATGGCCTGGCCGGGAATCCCGGCGCGGGCGGCGGCGATCCCGGCCAGCTGCGCCTTGAGCACCGTGTCATAGACGGTGCGCATCTCGTCGGTGGCGGAGCCGACGGCCACGGTACGGGTCATATCGGAGCAGTAGCCGTCCTTGAGGCAGCCGAAGTCCATGGTCACAAAGTCGCCGGCCTGGATCACCTTGTCGCCGGGCACGCCGTGGGGCATGCTGGTCTTGGTGCCGGTGACCACGATGGGGTCGAAGGAGTTGCCCTCCGCGCCGTGCAGCAGCATCCGGTAGACCAGCTCTGCCGCGACCTCGCGCTCGGTCATGCCGGGCCGGATGATATGCAGCACTTCCTCCAGCGCCTGCTCACTGATGCGCTGGGCGGCGCGCATAGAGGCAATTTCCTCCTCGCTCTTGACCGCACGCAGCACGGAAAACAGATCACCGGCGCCCAGAAGCTCCAGCCCCAGCGCCTTCTCCCAACCGACAAAGCCCGCGTGACTGAGATTCTGGTCCTCTGCGGCCACGCGTACGGCGCCCATCTCATGAAGGGCATCCTTTAACAGCTTGCGCAGAGGCTGTTCCCGATCAAAGAGCCGGACGGTGACAAGCTCGTCCACGGCGGTCTCGGCAGCCTCAATGTAGCGGGAGTCGGTGAGCAGGAAAGCCTTTTCCCGGCCGACCAGCACCGCGCCGTCGGTGAAGGGAAAGCCCGCGGCATAGCGCTGGTTCTTCTCGTCGGTGATCAGGACGGCGTCCAGGTTTCTCTCGATGAGCTGCTGACGAATACGTGCGATGTTGTTCATGGGTCGTGTATGTCCTTTCTATACAATAAACAAAATCATTCCATGCTGTAGCGGGGGAAGGTCACAATGAAGCGGGAGCCCTGGGGCTTGTTCGGCCCGACGGCGATGGTGCCGCCGTGCGCCTTGACCGCGTCGTGCACAATGCTCAGACCCAGGCCGCTGCCGCCGTGTTCGCGGGAGCGGGCCTTGTCCACCCGGTAGAAGCGGGAGAAGATGTTGTAGCGTTCCTCCTCCGGGATGCCGATGCCCGTGTCCTCCACGGCAAATTCCACCGTTTCATCCGCCGCGTGCAGGCTGATATTGACGCTGCCGTCGGGAACGTTATACTTGATGGCGTTTTCCATGAGGTTAAAGATAATGTGGAACATGTCGTCGGCCGTGGCCAGGACAACGCAGCCGTCGTCCAGCGCCGCGCGCAGATGGACATTGCGCTCCTGGGCCAGGGGCCGCAGGAAGACCAGCGCGTCGAGCGCCGACTGTTTGACGTCCACCGGCTCCGGCACGATGTGGATGTCGTCGTCCAGCCGCGACAGATCCAGCAGCTTTTCCGTCGTGCGCTGGAGCCGCTCGGCCTCGTTGCCGATGTCGGTGACGAATTCGCGGATGGTGTCGGTGTCCATGTTCTCGTTCTGCACGATGCTGTCGGACAGAAGCCGGATGGAGGCCAGCGGTGTTTTCAGCTCGTGGCTGGCGTCGGAGACGAAGCGGCGGCGCTGCCGTTCGGTGTCGGCCAGGCGCGCGGTGAGGGTGTTGAACTCGTTGCCGAGCTCGGCCAGCTCGTCGGTTCCGGCCGTGGCCATCCGGTGGCTGTAGTCGCCTCCGGCCACAATGCGCATGGACGCGGACAGCTGCCGCAGCTTGCGCAGCACCAGCGACGAGTATACCACCGCCATGGCCAGCGCCGCAAGCGCAATAATCAGCGACACGGTGCGGATCTGAAACTGCAGATCGTGCAGGATCTGGCCGCGTTCGGCGTCGGTTTCGCTGATATATACAGCGCCCGTGATGGTGCCCTGGCTGCTCAGGGGGATGGAGTAGCTGCTGTTAAAGCTCTCCCCCTTGAGGACGGAGCGGAAGACCGTCTTTCCGGCCAGCGCGGTCTGAAGGTCGGCCATCAGGCCCTCGCCGCTGCCGGAATTGTAGATGACACGGCCCTCGCTGTCGGCAATGAGAATGCGGTCATAGTCCCGCACGTCCAGCAGACGCAGCACCTCGGCCACGCTCTCCTGGTCGGGTCTGTCCAGCCCTGACAGCGCGGAGGAGAGCGTCGCAGCCTGCGTCTCCATGGACTTTTCTTTTTCCTGGTACACCGCTTCCTTTGTTGTCACATAGGGATAGATATTCAGCAGCAGAAGCAGGACCGCCAGCAGCATCCCGATAAAGGCGAAGAAGCGGAAACGGATGCTGCCGGTGTTGATCAGCCGTTTACTTTGCAAGGTAGTAGCCCACTCCCCACTTGGTAATGATGACCTGCGGCTGGGCGGGGTTCAGCTCCAGCTTTTCGCGCAGGCGGCGGATATGCACGTCCACGGTGCGGGTGTCGCCCAGATAGTCATAGCCCCATACCAGATCCAGCAGGCTCTCCCGGGAGAAGACCTTGCCGGGATTTTTCATCAAAAACAGCATCAGGTCGAACTCCTTCATCGTCAGCTCCACCTCCTGCCCGTTTTTAAAGGCGCTGCGCAGCTGCTCGTCCAGGGTGATGTGGCCGCAGTTCAGGCGCGTCTCGGATTCGGCGGGGGCCGCGGCGATGGAGGCCCGGCGCAGCAGGGCGCGCACGCGGGCCTTGAGCTCGAGAATGTTGAAGGGCTTGGTCAGGTAATCGTCCGCGCCGGACTCAAAGCCCATGAGCTTGTCGGCGTCCTCGCTGCGGGCGGTGAGCATGATGATGGGCACGGTGGAAAAGCCGCGGATCTCCTGGCAGGCCTCCAGTCCGTCCTTTTTCGGCATCATCAGATCCAGGATGATCAGATCGTACGCGCCGGAGCGGGCCATGGCCACGGCGCTTTCGCCGTCGTAGCAGGCGTCCACGGTATAGCCCTCGTTTTCGAGGTTGAATTTGATGCCCTTGACGAGCAGCTTTTCATCGTCCACAACAAGAATTTTCATAGCGTTTCTCCGATTTTTCGCGTCTGGTTTCCGGCGTCGACTTCTTTCTTGCTTTTTCTCCACAAAAACAGTATAATCTAATGTATGACTGTTTATATAGAGAAGCCGGCCTGTTCTGCCTTTCTCTTATCATACCATTATTCCTGAGAAAACGGGAGAGCAAAATGAAAAAATTCCGAATTTTTCCCCTGATCCTGCTGCTGTGTCTGCTGCTGACACTGGCCGCGCCCACGGCGTACGCGCTGGAGGCGCCCTCGCTCAACGGCAAGGCGGCGGTCATTGTCGACCTCGCCTCCGGGCGGCTGCTCTACGGGCTGAATGAGCATGAGGAGCGCGCCCCCGCCAGCCTGACCAAGGTGATGACCGTGCTTTTGACGCTGGAGGCGCTGGACGCCGGGCGCATCAGCCTGGAGGATATGGTCATCGCCCAGGACGACTGCCGCCAGGGGATGGAGGATGACTCCAGCACCTCCGGCATCACGCCGGGCGTGGAGATCTCGGTGAAGGATCTGCTCTACTGCGCGCTGCTCCAGTCGGCCAACGAAGCCTGCAACATTCTCGGCCGCTATCTGGCCGGCAGCATCAGCGGCTTTGTCGACCAGATGAACCAGAAGGCCGCCGCGCTCGGCTGCGCCAACACCCACTTTGTCAATACCAACGGTCTGCCCGCCGAGGGGCACTACAGCTCCGCCTATGACCAGTATCTGATCTTCGCCGCGGCCATGCAGTACCCCCTGTTCATGGAGATCAGCAACACCACCTCTTACCAGGCCGACTGCGCCGCCGTGAATTTTGGCGAGCCCATCGGCAACTCCAACGCACTCATCAACATCACCTCCATCTACTCCAACGGCGGCCGCTATCTCTACGAGGGCGCCAGCGGCGGCAAGACCGGCTATACCCGCGCCGCGGGCTACTGTCTGGTCTCCACCGCCACGCGGGGCGGCGTGAGCCTGCTGGCCGTGGCCATGGGCTGTGACGGCGCGCTCAACGCCAACATCGAGGATTATTATAACTTCATCGACAGCCGCACCCTCTACGACTGGGCCTTTGACAACTTCTCCTACCGCAATCTGCTCAGCGCCAACGAGGTCATTACCCGCATGGACGTGGACCTGGCCGACGGGGACGCGGTGGCGATGATCCGCCCCGCGGACAGCATTTCCGCCCTGCTGCCCAACGACATCGCCGATGAGGACGTGCAGCGGGAGGTCACCCTCTACAGCGATCAGCTGACCGCGCCGCTTTCGGCGGGGACGGTGCTGGGCGAGATCCGGGTCTCCGTAAACGGTACGGTTTACGGCACCACAAAGCTCATCAACAGCTCCGCCATTGAGCTGTCCCGCAGCTCTTACCTCCGCCAGCGCGTGGGCGAGATCCTCAGCAAGGGCTGGGTCATCGCGCTGATCGTGATTCTGCTGGTGTTTATGGTGATTTATCTGGCGCTGGTGATGCGCTATCGCCGCCTGCGCAAGAAGCATCTCCGGGAGCGCCGCCGTGCCGAGCAGCGCCGCCGGGAGGAGGAAAAGCTCCGCCGCCAGCGGGTGGATTACGATCTGACCAGCCCCGCCGACCGCTATGACTTTTCCGCCGATATCAGCGAGTTCTTCGACGACGAGAAGGATTGATCCTACATAACGCAAAAGACCTGACGGGATAAAACCGTCAGGTCTCAGACTGTAGACGAAGTACCCATCGTCATTGCGAACCAGTGACCGTGTCACTGGTGTGGCAATCCGTATTCCCCGAAAGCCGCATATTTCCAGCACTATACCGGAGAACGGATTCCCACGCCAGTGTTGCGACACTGGCTCGGAATGACGCTCTTTTTGAGGTTTGTCGACACATTGAGACCTGACGGGATAAAACCGTCAGGTCTTTTTTTATGCGTTCACGTCACCATAGCGGCAGTGACCAGCAGCGGGAGGTTGGCGCGATAGATGCCGTCAAAATCTGCGATCGGCAGGGGGTTGACGCCCAGGCCCGCCTCCACGGTGTAGCCGGGCCGGTTGAAGGCGTCAATGAACCAGTCCTTGTACCCGGCAAAGCCGGAATCAAAGGGCACGTCGGCCAGCGCGTAACCCGATACCGCCGCGAGTCGTTCTCCGATCGCGCGGGCGCGGGGCGGCTCCTGGTTGCCGTAGCGCCAGTAGATGACCTCGCCCTGCGTGTGGTAGGACAGGGTCAGGTCCGGGCCCAGCGCCAGGGTATAATCGTACATGGCGCGGCTCTCCGGCGCGGAAAGGGGCGCAGGCCCCACGTAATCCGCCGGTGCGGGGGAGACGATGCCCTGGGCATACTTGATCTGCCGCGCCATCTCCCACCCGGCGGGGTACTGGAGATTGAGATCGGTGCCGCGGATATTGGCCTTCCAGTCGTTGGGGAAGGCAAAGCGCGGATAGGCCGCCGCAATGCGTGTGGCCTGACGGTAAAACTCCCCGGACTGCAATTCTCCCGTCACCAGGTCCATCCCGTCGGGATTGACCGCCGGGATCAGAAACAGCGCCGTACGCTCCAGCAGCGCCGCCGCGCTCTGCCCGGCAATGCTGTCGCCCGCGGCAAAGGCCGCCGCCAGCTCCTCGGCAAATTTCAGCAGCAGCGGCGTGCAGATCCATTCGTTGGCGTGGTGCGTGGCGTGATAGAGCACGCGGTTATCCCCGCGGCCGAGACTCAGCCGCCAGAGGGGACGGCCCATAACGCTTTTGCCCACCTCGCCGGCGGACAGGAAGGGGTAGCGGGCCTGCAGACCGCGCACGCAGTAGCCCACCAGCGCGGAAAACCAGGGGATCGTCGTGGGCACCACCGAAAAGCCCAGCGGCACCACCAAGGACTGGCCGGGGCGGAGGTTCAGCTCCTGCGCGTCGGGGTTTGCCAGGCGCAGCGCCTCCACGCTGCTGCCGTAGCGCTGGGCGATGGAGTAAAACGTGTCGCCGGCGCGGATGCGGTGGATGCGGTAGCCGGTGTACCAGGGCAGGATCGCCCGGTGGGTTTCCCGGCCGGCCACCCCGTCGGCGGCGATGCCTGCCTCCCGCTGAAAGCAGCGCAGCGCCGCCTCGGTCAGCGGGCCGAAGATCCCGTCCGTGTCAAGCTCGCCGTGTCCCGCCCGGTTCAGCGCCAGCTGCAGCAGCGCCACCGCCGGGCCCGTGCTTCCCAAACGTAAGATGCGCAAATCATCCCACCCCCCAAAGTCTTTCCCTGAATGATATGCCCAAGGCCCGGGGAATATGCCGGGTGTGCGGCGCAAGGTGCACAAAAAAGGGCTTGGAAATTCGTGCCAAACTTATAAAAATCTTTTTTTTCTTGCCCTGGGCCCCGCCATCCTGTATACTATATACGGGTTTTTACGGCCCACAATCTGACTGCGTGCCCGGCACTCCACAAAATGCCGCGCACAGCTTTAATAAGGAGGAAGTGTTCATCCCTGTGGCTCAGGGTGCGGCAGTGTGGAGACCTGTCGTAAAGCGGCCCGTCCTGTGCGGTGGGTCGTGAGTCCGTTCACGCGGAGGCGGGGCGGACGGAGCCGGAAACATGGCAACTGTCCAACTCAAGAACATCAAGAAAGTCTACCCCTTTATCAGCGGCGAGCAGAAAAAGAGCAAAAAGAAAAAGGGAGACGAGCCCGAGAAGAAGAAAGTCAATCTTCAGATCACCGATGAAGGCGTCGTCGCGGTGCAGGAGTTCAACCTGGATATCGCGGACAAGGAATTCATCGTTCTGGTCGGTCCCTCCGGCTGCGGCAAGTCCACCACGCTGCGCATGGTCGCCGGTCTTGAGGAGATCTCCGGCGGCGAGCTGATCATTGACGGCAAGCTCATGAACGACGTCGCCCCCAAGGACCGCGACATCGCCATGGTTTTCCAGAACTACGCCCTCTATCCCCACATGTCGGTTTACGACAACATGGCCTTCTCCCTCAAGCTCAGGAAGGAGCCCAAGGACGTCATCGACAAGAAGGTCCGCGAGGCCGCGGAGATCCTCGACATCACCCAGTACCTCGAGCGCAGGCCCAAGGCCCTGTCCGGCGGCCAGCGCCAGCGTGTCGCCATCGGCCGCGCCATCGTGCGCGACCCCAAGGTCATGCTGATGGACGAGCCGCTGTCCAACCTGGACGCCAAGCTCCGTAACGAGATGCGCGCCGAGATCATCAAGCTGCGCGAGCGCATCAACACCACCTTCATCTACGTCACCCACGACCAGACCGAGGCCATGACCCTGGGCGACCGCATCGTCATCATGCGCGACGGTTACATCCAGCAGATCGGCACCCCCCAGGAGGTCTTCAATCACCCCGCCAACCTCTTTGTCGCCGGCTTCATCGGCATGCCCGTCATGAACTTCTTTGACGCCAGGCTCGTGCGCGAGGGCGAGAAGTTCTTCGTGGAGCTGGCCGGCACGAAGGTCGAGCTGGCCGCGGAGAAGGAAGCGCGCCTGCTGGCTAACGACGTGCAGAGCCAGGATGTCACCCTGGGCGTGCGTCCCGAGCATACGGTCCTGGCCAAGGAGGGCGTCCCCGCCAAGGTCGACGTCAGCGAGATGATGGGCTCCAGCGTGCACCTGCATGTCTCCGCCGAGGGGCGCGATGTCATCATCATCGTCCCCACCATCGACATGGAGGGCAACTACAAGCTGGGCGACGAGGTCCACTTCACCTTCACCGGCAACGTGGCCCACGTCTTCTCCAAGGAGACCGACAAGAACCTGGAGTGGTAAGCATCGAGCATACATAGCAAAACAGCACCCGGAAGCGGGTGCTGTTTTGCTGTGCTTACCCCCGCGTCACGGGGATGGTCACGCCGCCGACGGTGACGCCGACCACGTCGCTGATGTTGATGGTGCTGCTGCCGAGGCCACAGCGGTTGACCACCCGGCCATTCTCATAGAAGCTGCGCAGGGTACCAAAGCCCGTGCGGGTGCTGCCGTCGGAGAAGGTGAGCGCCATGCCCTGGAACAGCGCATCTGTCGCGCGGATCCAGCCCAGCTGCTCGTCCATGAAGTCCTGCAGCGCCTCGCCCTCAAGCGCCGTGCGCTCGTAGATCGTCTCCATGTTGTCGTGGGTGACAAGCAGGTCCACGTCCATGCTGCCGAGCGTCACGCCGATGACCTGCCCCTTGCCGCCGGTGACGGCGTTTTCAAAGGGGATGGGATCGTCGAAAAGAATGGTGCGTGTGGTTGCCCCAGTGGGGTGCACGGTCACGGTGCCAAAGGTGCGGATGAGCTCCGCCTCGGTGCTGTAGTCCGGGTCCATGGTCATCCGGTGCAGCTGGAGTGTCAGCGCAAAGTCCTCGTCAAAGGGGAACAGGGTGTCGATGCAGGCGCACTGGAGGGTGAGGGTCTTGCTGTCCGCGTCGTAGGCCGCGGCGACAAGGTCGTCGAGGGAGACTGCCCCGCCGGTGAGCACCGCCGGCGTTGCGATGCCGAAGTTTACGTTGTCGCGGGTGAAGGAGAACTCGTAGTAGCTGGCGGTGCCGTCGGCGTTTTCGATCCGGCGGCCGAAGCTATTGATCTCCTCCGGCTCCACGGGAGAGACGTTGACAAACACGTTCTGAAATTCGCCGTCGTTGATGGTGGACAGCAGCGTTACGCCCTCGGCGCTGTCATCCTCGCCGGGGACGGCCGGCTCCACATAGTCGCTGACCTGGTTCTGGTCGATGTTCAGCTGCTCGCGGACCTCGCGCTGCCGTTTCTGGTGAATGCTCAAGCCCGCGGCGAAGGCCGTGAGCGTTAGAAAGCTTGCGATAATGGCCGCAAAGAGCAGTGTGCGGCCCGTGCGCCGGACGGCGCGGGTATTGGTTATGGCATGACTGCCCTGAATTTTACGCATGGTCATCTCCTTGATCTCCGCCGGGTCAAACAGCCCGGCCTCCTCGTCGAGGACGATTCCATCGTAGTCGTCAAACAGCGCGGAAATTTTCTTATCCAATGAAATAGCCCCCTTTCCGCAGCTCCGCGGCGAGCCGTTCCCGGCCCCGGCGGAGCTTCGTCATGACGGTGTTGCGGTTGATGCCCATCTCCTGCGCGATCTGTGTGGCCGTCTGCATGAGGTAGTAGTGCCGGATGAAAATGCTGTGCTCCGGCTCCTCCATGGCTTCCAGCGCCCGGCGCAGCGCCGCCTGCTCGTCGCGCTTGACGGCGGCGTCCTCCGGCCCCGGCACGGTCAGCGTGATCGCATCCTCCTCCAGGGGCAGATCCTGCCCGGCCCTGCGCAGGGCGTTGATGGCCTTGCTGCGGGCGATTTTGGCCAGATACGCCTTCAAGCTCTCCGGCCGCACCCGGTCGGCGTGGGTCCAAAGGCTGTAAAAGCTGTCGGAGACCAATTCCTTTGCGTCGCTCCGATCCAGTTTTCCCCTGCAAATATTCCACACGATGGCGCTGACAAAGCCGGTATAGCGCTCGATGATCTCGCCCAGCGCCGCCTCGTCGCCCTGCTGCATGGCGTGCACCAGCAGCGCGTCGCGCTCGATGATGTCTGGCATCCGCCTTCACCTTCCTTCCTTGAAAGCTGCTTTCACCTGTCATAACACGGAGAAAAGGGATTTGCGTTCAAGAAAATGAAAAAGACGCGCTCAGGGCGCGTCTTTTTCGTGCGGCCCTTACCGCAGGCCGCAGCCGTAGCTGATCATCTCCATGGCGCGGAAGGCCCGGTCATTCCAGGGGTACAGGCTGTCGGAAACCCCCGCGTCGGAGAGCAGCCCTTCGCCGTATTCCCCGCGCAGGTTGTAGCTGGCGTCGTAGACGGACAGAATGCTCTCCAGGAAAATATGCAGATCCTCGTCGCCCAAGGTGTCGAGGAAGCTGCCCACGGCGGAATAGATCTCGTCGTCGGTCAGAGCCGTCTCCATCCCCCAGTCCAGCAGCCGCGCCGCGCAACCCGCCGCCCGCAGGGAACAGCCCGCTGAACCGGGATAGACGGTCAGCACATCGTTTAACAGGGCGTTGAGGGCCTCATCGTGCACCTCCGGCAGCTCCGGCATGACCGGCACCGGGGTGGGGGTGGGCGTCGGCTCCGGCGCCGCGGTGGGTGTGAGGGTCTCCGTCGGTGCCGCCGCCGGCGTCGGGGATACGGACACAGTCTCGCTTTTTTTGCCGCAGGCGGCCAGACTCAGCAGCAGGCTCATAGCCAGGATAACAGCAAAGATACGTTTCATGGCGGATCTTCCTTTTGTTCAAATCTTATCATCAGGCTATCACCCCCGGCCGGGCAAGTCAACTTAAAAATTCTAAAGCAGAATACCCAAAAATTTCCCCTGTATCCGCCGCACATTTTCGCCATTGGCCGAAATCGCAAGACGCCCTTGCAATCTCGCCTCCTTACGATTATAATCGGGGGCAGAAAGCAGATTTTAACGCGGTACAGAGAGACCGGCAAAATCGACCATAGCCTGCGGCCCTGCATCTGGGGCCGTGATTTTGCGGTGTCTTGTCCTGCGGACAGGGCATTTTCTTTTTGGGGAGGAAGCGGCATGAAGCAAAAGGCACAGCTGATGGACGAGGCCGCCCTGGGCCGCGCGCTCATGCGCATCTCTCATGAGATCACCGAAAAGAACAAGGGTGTGGATCAGGTCGTGCTGGTGGGCATCCGCCGCCGGGGGGAGCCGATTGCCCGGCGCATCGGTGAGAATATCCGGCGGATCGAAGAAACCGATGTCCCCGTCGGCAGCATCGATATCCGCTTTTATCGCGACGATCTGAGCCGTGAGGCGGACATGCCCCGGGTCGAACGGGCGGCGCTGCCCTTCGATGTGACGGGAAAGGACGTGGTGCTGGTGGACGATGTGATCTACACCGGCCGCACCGCCCGCGCCGCGATCGAGGCGGTCTTCGCCTGCGGCCGTCCCCGGACGATCCAGTTGGCCGTGCTGGTGGATCGCGGCCACCGGGAGCTGCCCATCCGCCCGGACTATGTGGGCAAGAACGTGCCCACCGCCCGCACGGAGCTCATTGAGGTCCGCCTGCCCGCCTTTGACGGTCAGACCGGCGTCTGGCTCATGGAACAGGAATAACACACGGCAAAGGCCGTTTGTTATAGATTCAATGAAAATTCTACAGAGAGAGGGTTATTGAATGAACGACAAAACCTACGACTCCCCGGTGTACGATGCCCGTACGCTGGGTACGCCCAAGATGCTGGTGCTGGGCCTGCAGCATATGTTTGCCATGTTCGGCGCCACCGTGCTGGTGCCCGCGCTGACCGGGCTGGACGTTGCCACGACGCTGCTGTTTGCCGGCCTCGGCACGCTGCTGTTCCACCTGCTGACCCGCGGTAAGGTGCCCGCCTTCCTCGGCTCCTCCTTCGCCTTCCTCGGCGGCTACTTTGCCATCGCGCCCAACGGCGAGCCGGAGCTTTTGACCTACGCCTGCTTCGGCGTGGCCTGCGCAGGATTGCTGTACGTTGTGCTGTCGGCGCTGTTTAAGGCCTTCGGCGTCAAGAAGGTCATGCGCTACTTCCCGCCCATCGTCACCGGCCCCATTATCATCGCCATCGGCCTGAACCTGTCCTCCTCGGCCATCTCGAACTGCTCCTCCAACTGGCTGGTCGCCGTGGTCGCCATCATCGTGGTCATCGGCTTCAACATGTGGGGCAAGGGCATGGCCAAGATCATCCCCATCCTGCTGGGCGTGGTGGTGTCCTATGTTTTCGCTGTGATCGTTGACCCCTCCGCCCGCGCCAATGTGGTCTCCATGGTTTCCGAGGCCGATTGGATCGGCTTCCCCGTTTCCTGGGACCGCACGGTCTTCGGCCTGTTTGCCTCCGGCAATGTGGACGGCGCGAAGCTGGCCTCCGCGGTGCTGACCATCGTCCCGCTGAGCCTTGCCACCATGGTCGAGCATATCGGTGATGTCTGCGCCATCTCCTCCACCTGCGACCGCAACTACCTCGTCGACCCCGGCCTGCACCGCACCCTCCTGGGCGACGGCCTGGCCACCACCCTGGCCGCCATCTTCGGCGCCCCGGCCAACACCACCTACGGCGAAAACACCGGCGTGCTGGCGCTCTCCAAGGTCTATGATCCCCGCGTGATCCGCCTGGCCGCGGTCTTCGCGATCATCTTCTCCTTCTGCCCGAAGTTTGCCGCCCTCGTCTCCGCCATGCCTAACGGCACCATCGGCGGCGTCAGCCTGATCCTCTACGGTATGATCTCCGCGGTCGGCGTGCGCAACGTGGTCGAAAACAAGGTCGACTTCACCAACACCCGCAACGTCATCATCGCCGCCCTGATCCTGGTGCTGGCCATCGGCATCAACTACTCCGGCAGCATCCAGATCGGCATCGTCTCCCTGTCCGGTCTCGCGGTGGCCTCCATCGTGGGCATCCTCCTCAACGCCATTCTCCCCGGCAAGGACTACGAGTTCGGCGTGGACGAGCAGGGCGACACCTCCGTCAACTTCAAGGTCTGATCAGACCGCCACAGAAAGGGGACGCACACAATGCTTGACCAAACCGCAGAGGGCCTGTCCGTACGGCAGAAATATACGTATACCTGGCGGGATGTGATCCTCTATAACCTGAGTGTGGGCGCGGGCTTTGACCAGCAGCAGTTCGTCTACGAGAAGGGGCTCAAGGCCATCCCGACCTTTGGCGTCATGCCCTGCACGGCCACCTTTGGGACCGAGCCCTATACCGAGCTGCCCCTTATGCCGACGGCGCTGATTCCCGATCTGAAGACCGCCGGGACCCTCCACATGGAGCATGAGCTGCGCATTGAGCGGCCCATCGCGCTCAATGCCGCGCTGGACGTGGAAAAGCGCATTGCCAAGGTCTATGACCGGGGCGAGGGCAAGGGCGTCAAGCTGGTTGTGGAGATTATTGCCCGCGACGAAGACGGACAGGTCTGCTTTACCAATACCATGAGCTACCTTAACCGCTGGTACGGCGGCTTCGGCGGGGAGCGTGCGCCCAAGGCGGTGAACCCTGTGCCGGAGCGGGAGCCGGATCTGGTGGTTCCGGGCCGCTTTGCCGAGAATGCGCCGCTGCTGTACCGGCTCGCAGGCGATACCTATCCGATCCACGCGGACGTGGCCGCGGCGACGGCGGTGGGCTTTCGCATGCCGATCGTCCACGGCCTGTGCAGTCTGGGCTATGCCTGCCGCATGATCGTGGAAAGCTGCTTTGACGGCGACCCCGACCGGCTGCGCACGATCCGGACGCAGTTCCGGAGCATCGCCTACCCCGGCGACGAATTCGACCTCCAGCTCTGGCGGCTGGACGGCGGCATCTGCGCCTTCCGCATGGTCAACCGGGAGGGTGCGAGTATTTTGGACGCCGGCTGCGTCAACGGATAAAGCATCAGGAAATAAAACCGCCCGTTCTTTCGGAACGGGCGGTTTTGTCCTATCGGCGTATCAGTAGACGATCCCCAGACGGATCAGAATACAGGCGCTGACAACCAGGATCAGGCCCAAGCCGGGGCCGATCATGAAGTAGTGCAGATAGGTATTTCGGTGGGTGAGCTTCGCCACGCTGATAGAGTTGCACAGGCCGCTGTTGTGCGGGGAGATGCAGAACAGCGAGGAAATGGTGATCATGCGGTGGATCATCTCCATGCTCAGGCCGCTGGTCAGCAGCGTAGCCGGACCCAGAATCTCCATGCAGGACGGGACGGCGGCATTGAAGTTTCCGATCAGGAAGCTGACCACGCCCAGCATGACCACAATTTTCAGATACCCCGGCAGCGGCAGGGCAAAGAGCATGTCCATCACCGGCTCGAAGCCCGGCGCCGTCGTCAGCACCGCGGCAAAGCCGCTCATCAGGCCCAGGGTCATGGCGGGCCGGATGCCGGCCTCCAGACCGGTGATCACGGTCTGCCGCATCCGGGGCAGGGGCAGCCGTTTGCGGTAGGCGATCAGCAGCACAAGGTTGGTGATCAGCAGGGCCTGCACCACAGGGACGGAGAAGGCGTTCATCAAAACGATGGGGAGCAGGATCAACGGCAGCGCGTAGATCAGACGCACCGGCTCCTGCTCCTCACCTGCGGCGAAGACCTGCTTGTCGATCTCCGCGCCGGAGGGGAGAAAGCCCTCGCCCCTTCGCTCGGCCCGTTTGAGGGTAAACTGCATATACAGCACGCCGAGGATGATACATTCGGCGGTGATGATCGCGGAGAAGACCGGGGCGGGGGCGGTGGTTGTGCCGGTATAGGGGATGGGTGCGAGGTTGACCACCGAGGGAGAGCCTGGCAGCGAGATGGCGGCGAAGGTGGCCGAACCGATGGTGCTCATGGAGTACATGTACCAGGGAATGTCCATGCGCTTGAACAGATCGCGGGCCACGGCCACCACAGCGAACACCACCACGTACACGCTGATGCCGGAGTAGATGAACAGCGCGTTGAGCACCGGCACCAGAGCCGCGGCCAGCAGCTTGCGCGCACCCTGTGGAGCCCGCGCGACCAGCGATTCGTAGCCGCGGCCGAGGGCGGAGGCGATGCCTGTGGTGTTGATGATGCTGCCGAACAGGGCGCTGACCATGAACAGCAGCAGGTATTTTTCCATGATGTTGCCCACGCCGCCGCCAAAGATACCCACCATTTCCACGAAGCTGGGTCCGCCGGGGCAGAGCGCGGAGAAGAGCCAGATCACGAAAATCAGCACCACCGAACTTACCGTCACCGGAATTCCCTTAAAGCAGGCGATCACGAACAAAACGATCGTAAGCAGAATCCCGAATAGACTGAGGTATACCATTCAATTCCCCGCCTTTTTGAAAGAATATGGGCGCCTGTATGTCCGCAGGCGCCCAAAAAATTGCCTTGTCCGCCGGGAATCGTATTACTCGACGATGTACTTTTTGCTGAGATTGCGGAGGATGTCCTCGGTGTCGGCCATGATCGTTTTGACCATGTCGGCGGTCTTGGGCTTGTCCTCGATGCGCTGCGCGCATTCGCCGGCGCCGGCCATGGCGTTTTCCACATCCCCCATATAGGTGGCGGCAACGCCCTTGCGCTCGGCCTCGAGCAGAGCCAGGGGGATCTTGCTGAAATCGTCGGGAACGCCGACATAGGAGCCGGGGGCGTCCTTGGCGGTGTTGTAGGCGTGCTGCTGGGCCGCGTCGGTGCGCAGCCAGCGGGCAGGACCGACAAAGCCGCGGGCGATGAGGGTGCCGCCGTCCTTGCAGTCGATGACCAGCTGCTTCCACAGATCGCAGAAGTCGCTCTCCTCGGTGGCGAGGAAGCGGGTGCCCATCTGCACGCCGTCGGCGCCCATGGCGAAGGCGGCTGCCACGGACTTCCCGTCGCAGAAGCCGCCGGTGCCGCAGACCAGGGTATTCTCGTCGGAAAATTTCTCCACGATGTCCGGCAGCAGCGTCATGCTGTGGACCGGCTGCCACGCGGTGTGGAAGCCGCCCTCGTGACCGGAGGCGATCAGCACCTGCACGCCGGCCTTTTTGCAGCGCGCAGCGGTCCGCACACCGGGGAACACATGCATCCAGATCATGCCCTGCTCCTTGACAAAGCCGGCCCAGGGCATGGGATCGCCCGCGGTGGTGACGAGGACCTTAAAGCGCTCGCGCATCTCGGCATTGCCGTCGCGCAGCTCCTTGATGGCCTTCATGACGTTTGCGGCGTTGTCGCGCACCTCGGCGGAAACCATGACGTTGGCGCCGAAAATACCGCCGGATTCCTTCGTCTCCTCGAAGACGCGGGTGAACATTTTCTTAAAAATCGTGACGTCGTCGTCATCCATTTCCGCGTGAGCCTGCTTGACAAAGTCTTCAAAGACCACGGGATTGCTCTTGCGGGAGAGGGTGCCAAAGGTGCTGCACAGACCCAGGCAGCCCGCGTTAGCGGCGGCGATGCAGAGGCTGGTTACGGGGAAGGGGCCCATACCGGCCTGAATGATAGGGTACTGGATACCGACCAGTTCCGTCAGTCTCGTTTTAATCATGTCAAAACTCCATTACATCTGTATTGTTTTGTAAGCGCGGATCAAAAGCCTTTGTAGCTGGGTTTTCGTTTTTCCAGGAAGGAGGTGACGCCTTCCTGCTTGTCCTCGGTGCCGCACAGGGCGCTGAGTGCCAGATATTCGAGCATGCTGCTCACGTCGTCGCCGCAGGTGAAGGAGGCGTTGAGCACCTTCTTGGCGACCTTAATGGCCACCGGGCCGCGTTTGAGAAGCTTTTTGCACACGCGGCGGGCCTCGTCCATCAGCTGGTCCTGGGGTACGCACTTGCTGGCCAGGCCGATGCGCACGGCCTCCTGCGCGTCCACCTGGGTGCCGAGCAGGATCATGTCCTTGGCGCGGCCCAGGCCGATCAGACGGGACAGGCGTTTGGTGCCGCCGGCGCCGGGCAGAATTCCCAGGCCGGTCTCAGGCAGGGCAAAGAGGGCGTTTTCCGCGACGATGCGGAAATCGCAGGCGATGGCGACCTCACAGCCGCCGCCGAAGGCGTAGCCGTTGACCGCGCAGACCACCGGCTTGGAGCAGTTTTCGATGAGGCGGTTGGCGTCCTGGCCGATGTCGTTGAGGCAGTCGACCGGGCGCTTGACTGCCAGGCTGTTGATATCCGCGCCGGCGATAAAAGCCTTGTCTCCGGCGCCGGTCACGATGATGGCCTTGACCTCCTCGGCGGTGTCCGCCCAGGTGAAGAAGGCGATCATCTCCCGCCAGGAATCGGCATCCATGGCGTTGAGCTTTTCGGGATGGTTGGCTGTGAAAACGGCGATGCCGTCCTCATCAATAGTCAGTAAAAAATGTTTAAACTCCAAAACAATCGCTCCGTTTCTGCCGAAACTCGGAATGGGGCAAGCTGTCATTGTCAAGCAGGCCCTAGTATCGGAGGAAGCCGGGAATCCGGCTTCCTCCGAAAGATGGCTGCCCTTTCGGGGACAGACCCCCAGGGAGAAGTTCAATGGAACCCGAGGTCTGTACCCGGCCGGGACGTATGAAAATCAGATGTACACACCGATGGAGATCAGTGCGGCGATGACCAGAGCTGCGATGTTGGTGAACACAACGGAGATCATGAAGTAGTACTTGTAAAGCTCCTTGTGAGTCATCTTGGAAACAGCGCAGGCGTTGACAACGCCGGAGCTGTGGGGCAGGGTGTCCAGGCCGATGGAGGAGGCGCTGATCAGACGGTGCACAGCGGGAGCGGGGATGCCCAGGCTCATGAAGTAATCGGTCATGTTGTTGAGCACGATGCTCAGACCGCCGCTGGAAGAACCGGTGATACCGGCGGCCACGTTGACAGCCAGCCAGATCTTGAAGGGGGCGGGGCCGGGCAGGCTCTGCAGGCCGCTGATGACGAAGGCGTAGCCGGGCACAGCACCGATGACGGCGCCGAAGCCGGAGCAGGAGCTCATCAGGGTCAGAACGCTGATACCGCGCATGATGCCGTCGCCGATGGTCTTCTTGATGCACTTTTTGCGCTGGAACTCCTTGAAGAACAGCACATAGCAGGTGACGCAGCCGAGGGTCAGGGAGGTGGCGATGCTCCACTTCATGACGTTCAGGCTGAGCAGCAGCACGATGCAGGGCAGGATGCAGATGATGATGTTGGTCTTGGGAATATCGAACGCGGGGAGGATCTCCTTGACGATATTCTGGCCGGTGGGCATGAAGCCCTCGCCGGTCTTGGCGTTGCGGCGCACCTCATAGACGAGGAAGATAACGGCCAGGGTGATCTGCACCACGGCGCCGATGATACCGAGCAGGGCGCCGGCGGTAGCCTGAGTGCCCAGATAGCTCATGGGGATCAGGTTGGTCGCCTGGGGAGAGCCGGGCAGCAGGCCGACGGTGAAGGTGGCGGAGCCGAGAACGGCAAAGCCGTACAGCTTCCAGGGGATGTCCAGCTCCTCAAAGAGGCGGCGGGCAATGGTGACCATCAGGAACACCACCAGCAGGGAGGTGATGCCGCCGTAGGTCAGGATGGAGTTGATGATGGGGATGGTCAGAACGGCCAGCACCTTCTGAGTGGTGGGGTCCTTGGACTTCCGGCACAGGTCGGACAGGGCGTCGGCAATACGGAAAGCCGCACCGCTGTCGGCCATCATCTGGGCAAACAGAGAGCCGCCGATGAACATGATCATGAAGCGACCCCAGAAACCGGTGATGCCGCCGACGAAGGTGGAAGTGACCGCCTGAACGACGTTCAGGCCGCCGAAGATAGCGACGATGATGGTACCGCAGATTGCCACAAACAGCAGCTGCCAACCCTTAACGGCGGCAAAGATGTAGAAGGCAAGCGCGAGAAGGATACCGATTAAGCTAATTACTTCTGGAGACATATCTGTTTTTCCTCTCTTAGCAGTCTTTTTGGTATACCAGCTTATATTCGTTTAAGAAGAACCGGCCCTCCCTGGAGACGGGTCCTTTTTAAAACGCCGGATGGTAAGGGGCCTGACCTTGTCTTTGTTTTCACTTTCACAAGGCCGGGCAAATCTTCAATAGAAAGCGGAGGCTTTCTATTGAAGATACGGTGTATGTGCTGTTACTTGTTGTACAGGCTCTTGTCGATCTGGTAGGCGGCGTGCGTCTCCAGCATCTTGGCGATCTCCTCCGGGGAGAAGCCGAGCTCGACCAGGATTTCCTCGGTGTGCTCGCCCTTCATAGGACCGGGCGTGAATTCGGGAACACCCATCTTCTCGCTGGTCATAGGCGGACGGATGAGGACGGTCTCGTGGCCGTTGGGGTAGGTGTAATCGAAGGCGTAGTCGTTGACGCGGGCCTGCTCGCGGTGCTCAAAGTCGCCGTAGTGGGCCAGAATGTCGTGGATCACGTCGTAGTCGGAGAGGATCTTATCCCACTCGGCGGAGGTCTTGGTCAGGAAGATCTTCTCGCACTCGGCCATCAGGTAGGCGCGGACCTCGTCCTTGCGCTGGGCCTTGAGCGTGCCGTACTCCTCGCAGATCCAGTCGGGACGGCCGATGGCGTTGGCAAACTTGGGCCACTGGTTGTCCACGTCCATGATCGTGCTCATGATCCACTCGCCGTCGGCGCACTGGAAGGGGCTGGAGCCGGGGCTGCTGTTATCGCGGCGCTTGGGCATGGTCCAGCTGTAGCGGGGCATGCAGCCGATGTTGTAGTTGCTGTTGCACCACAGGCCGGAGCCGTAGAGGGAGTTGACCACATAGTCGCCCAGTCCGGTCTCCTTCTTCTTGTACAGGGCGCAGACGATGGCGAAGGCCAGGCCCAGGCCGGTGATAAAGTCACCGGTGCCGGAGGAGCCGTACACAGGGTAGGAGTTGTCGGTCTTGACCATCATGTCGGCGGTAAAGCCGGTGCTGACCCAGAAGGCAATGGTGTCCTGGCCCGGCGCGTCGGCCTGGGGTCCCTTCAGACCGAAGGCGGAAACCTGCGCCATGATCAGGCCGGGGTACTTGTCCTTGAGGCTGTCATAGTCCAGGCCGTTCTTGGCCAGAGCCTTGGGGCGGTTGTTGGTCAGGAAAACATCGGCCGTGGCCAGCAGACGGTGCATGGCCTCCATGCCCTCGGGGGTCTTGATGTTGATGGAGATGCCGCGCTTGCCGGCGTTGACGCAGTCAAACAGCGGGGTGCAGTCCTGCGTGCTGGGGATGCCCATGGTGGGGGGATAATTGCGATAGCTGTCGCCCTTTTCGGTCTCGATCTTGATGACCTCGGCGCCCCAGTCGGCCAGATATCTGCCGCAGGAAGGGCCAGCCATAACGGTGGCCAGCTCGACAACCTTTACGCCTTCAAGAGGCTTGTAAGAATTGCTCATAAGTCCTCCTTGTATGATTCGTTTTCAGGGATGGGGTCCGGCACTCCGGACCCCGATTACGCGGGGGATCAGGCCTCGAAGTAGGCCTTGCAGCCGGCGAGGGTTTCCTCGGCTTCCTTGACCATGTCGTCGATGACGTCCTTGACGGACTTGACGTCGTGGATCAGGCCCATGCCCATGGAGGTGCAGAAGGTGGCGCTGCCCACATCGCCGGACAGGAAGGCCAGACGGGTCATGTTGCCGCTGATGACCGGGAACTGCTCCTTGAGGATCTGCTCGGGGGTGTAGCCCATGCGCAGGCCGCGGTCCTCGATCTCGTTGGCGAGCATTGCGGCGTTGTTCTTGGTAATGCGCATCATGGAGCCGATGGTCCGCTGGGCCAGGACGGTGTCCTTCTCCGTGTGGTCGATGACCCACTGCTGGTGGTTGTGGCTGATGGGGCACTCGGTGGTGTTGACGAAGCGGGTACCCATGGCGACGCCGGAGGCGCCCAGGCACAGGGCAGCGGCCAGACCGTGGCCGTCTGCGCAGCCGCCTGCCGCGATCACGGGAATCTTCATGTCCGCAGCGCAGCGGCGGGCGATGACGAAGGTGCCGACACCGTCAGCGGAGGGATGGCCGCCCGCCTCGTAACCGGCGATGATGACGGCGTTGACGCCCTTGCGCTCCATGGACATGCTGACCTTGTAGTTGGGGCACTTGTGGATATGGAAAAGCTTGGCGGCGCGGATGTCGGGCATGTACTGACGGGGGTCCTCGGCGGAGGTCTCGATGGCGGCGACGTGCTTTTCGCCGCACAGCTTGATGGCGTCACGGATCATCTCGTCGGTCACGCGCTGGGAGGGAGCCAGCGAAATGTTGACGATATAGGGCTTGGAGGTCAGGGAATTCATCTCGTCCAGTGCGTCGGCAAACTCATCCAGCGTGGGCCAGCAGGTCAGGTTGATGGTGCCGATGCCGCCGGCGTTGGAGACGGCGGAAGCCAACTGGGGAACGGCCAACCACTGCATGCCGCTCTGTACGATCGGGTATTCAATACCAAGGGCCTCGGTCAGTTTGGTTTTAATCATTTTCGTGTCTCCTTATCTTAATATTTATCTCTGCCTGATCTGAGGGGAGTCAGATCATTTCGCATACAGGTAGTAGGTAATGTGCGCGGTGGCGCAGAGGTTGCCCTCCTTGTCGCACACGGGGACATCCAGCGGGTAACGGCCCTTGCCGCGCTCGTTGATCTTGGCGATCTTCTCGGCGGCCTCCTCCTCGGAGATGCTCATGTCGACCACGAGATCGGAGGTGGCGGGCTTATGATAGTCGATGGTGACGTTGGCGATGATCGGGGTGTAGCTGCGCTCGGGAGCGTAGGCGGAGAAGATCAGGGTGGCGCCCGCGGCCTCGGCCACGACGAAGAAGCTGCCCGCGTAAACGATGTTCACGTGGTTCATGTGCAGATCCTGTACGGGCATCACAAAGCGGACATGGCCCTTCTCGACGACCTCGGGGATGATGCCGGCGACCTTCAGATAGGGGATCTTGCAGTGCTCAATAAAAGACTGCTTCTTTTCTTCAAAGACATCCATGGATAATTCCTCCCTTTAGTTAAAGCGGTTGAGCTGCTTGATGCAGCCGTCGATGGTGCGCTCGATGATTTCGGCGCAGGTGGGGACGTCGTGGATGTTGCCCAGGCACTCGCCGATGCAGAGAGAGCCGTCCTGGAAGTCGCGGTCACCCTCGACAAAGCCGCGGGTGCGGAAGCCGGCGACCAGGGGCGCAACGGTTTCAAAGGGCTCGTGGGCCTTCTCCAGCTCGACGACCTTCTGCATCAGCTCGTTCTTGACGAAGCGGGTGGAGTTGCGGTAGGGACGCAGGCCGATGTAGGTGTCAAGCTCGGCGTAGTTTTCGACGAGTGCCTGCTTGACCTCGGCGGTGGCGGGGCATTCCTGAGAGGCGAAGAAACGGGAACCCATGTACACGCCCTCGGCGCCCAGCATCAGGGCGGCGGCCATGGTGCGTCCGTCGCAGACGCCGCCGGCGGTGATCACGGGGATGTCCAGCGCGTCAACGGCGCGGGGAGTCAGAACCATGGTGGCGGTATCGAATTCGCCGATGTGACCGGCAGCCTCATAGCCGTCGATGACGACCATGTCGCAGCCGATGGACTGGGCCTTGAGCGCGTGCTTGACGGCGACGCACTTGTGGATGACGGTCATGTTGGCGGCCTTGAGCTGCTCCATGTACTCGGTGGGAGCGCGGCCGGCGGTCTCAATGATCTTGACGCCTTCCTCGGCGGCGACCTTGATATGCTCGGTGTAGCCCACGGGGTTCAGGGAGGGGAACAGCGACAGATTCACCGCGAAGGGCTTGTCGGTCAGTTCCTTGCAGCGGCGGATCTCCTGGCGCAGATCTTCGGCCGTTTTAAAGGTCGCGGAAGAGATCACGCCAAGACCGCCGGCGTTGGAGACGGCCGCCGCCAGATCGGCGGTAGCGAACCACTGCATGCAGCCCTGGATGATCGGGTACTTGATGCCGAGCATCTCGGTCACTCTTGTTTTGATTTCCATATCTCAGCCTCCATTCCTGTATTTAAAAATATTAGCGTTCAGTCCTTGAGCAGGGCGATCAGCTTCGGCAGCACGTCCTTGGCCTCGCCGACGACGCCGAAGTCGCACTCGCTGAAGATGGGCGCGTGTTCGTCCTTGTTGATGGCGATCACGCGGGTGGCGCTGACGCCGGAGGTGTGCTGAACCTGGCCGGAGACGCCCACGGCCACGTACAGCTCGGGCTTGACGCTCACGCCGGAGACGCCGATATAGCGGTTGGTGGGCATGAGGTGGTCTTCCTCGGCCACGGGACGGGTGCAGCCCATCTCGGCCTCGATGACGCCGGCCAGCTCCTCGGCCAGGGCGAGCTTCTCCTCATCGCCGATGCCGCGGCCGACACAGACCACGCGGCGGGCGGCGCTGAGATTGGTGCGCTGCTGGAGCTTTTCCTTCTTTTCCACGAAGGTGATGCCCTCGCCCTCGGCCTTGAGGACCACGGGGGCCTCGCAGGGGACCTCCCCGGCGGCGGGGAAGCTGCCGGACGAGACGCAGATGACGGCGGTTTCGGCGGAGCGCTCCACCTTCACGGCCAGGCCGCCGTAACCGGCGCGCTTGGTGACGAAGGCGCCGTCGTATTCGATCTCGGACACGTCGGTCTGCACGCTGGTGCCGAAGGCGGCGGCGATCAGACCGGCCAGCAGACGGCCGTTGCGGGACTGCTCGACGAGCACCAGCTCGGGCTTCTGCTCACAGATAAGCTTGACGATGGCCTTGGCGTACAGGGCCACGGAAGCATTGGGGTCCTCCAGGGTATAAACGGCGTCGATCCCCTGGGCGGAAACCGGCGCGGCCAGGGCCACCAGGGAAACCTTTTCCGCAAACTGCGCCGCGCCCGCGGCAAGCTCGAGGATGGCGCCCTTACCGGCGGCGACTACAAAACTGCTCTTGCATTTCTCCATGTCTGTCACCTCAAATCATCTTCCGAATTTCGGCGGCCAGGCGCTCGAGCCCCTCGTCATCGGCCGCGACAACGGTGCAGTCACGCTGGGCCTTGCTCTTGGCCGCGAGACTCACCGTCTCGACGCGGCTCACGCCGTCGGTGTTGAGCTCGTCCAGGGCCTTGATGGTGCTGGGCTTCTTGCCGGCCTTGAGGATTTCCTTCATGCTGGCCAGGCGCGGCAGGCAGATGTTGCTGGTCACGGAGACGGCCGCGGGCAGAGCCACCTTGAGCGTCTCGGTGCAATCCTCCAGATTGCGCTCCACCACAAGCTCGCCGTCCACCAGCTCCAGGCTGCTGACCGCGTTGAGGGTGTTCCAGCCCAAAAGCGCGCCGGTCAGGTTGCCGACCTGCTGGGCGTATACGTCGCCGGAGCCCTCGCCGAACACCACCAGGGACACATCCCCGATGGATTCGACCGCTTCGGCCAGGACCTTGGCCACAGCGTAGCTGTCGGCAAAGCCGAGCTTCTCGTCCTTGACGGCGACCATCTCGTGCGGGCCGCGGGAGAGGACGGATTTCTTCAGCTTGGAATTTTCCACAATGTCCGCGCCCGCGGTCAGAGCGATCAGCTGGCAGTCGTCCTGCTTCTCCGCGATCCGCGCCACGGCTTCAATGGCGCAGAGGTCATACTGGCCGATCTGCCACTCGCAGGCGGACAGGTCGGGCATGCCCTGCTGCTTGAAGCTGATCTGGTTCTCATCGGGAACCAGCTTATAGCACGCTACGATTTTCATAACGGTTCATCCTTTTCCTTTATTCTTGCTTTTGATTATCCTGGGTAAAGAGGGCCTGGACCCTGGCCCGGGAGATCTTGCCGACCTCCGTTGTGGGCAGCTCGTCCACAAACAGGATCTGCTTGGGCTTCTTATAGCGGCCCAGCCGCTCCACACAGTGGTCCATGATCTGCTGCTCACTGATGGCGGAGCCGGGCCGACGCACCACGGCGGCGGCAATACTCTCGCCCCAGACCGGGTCCTCGATACCGGCGACGCAGACCGCCGCCACATCGTCCGCAAGCTCCTGAATACAGCGCTCCACCTCCTGGGGGAAGACGTTTTCCCCGCCGGTGATGATCATGTCGCACTTTCGGTCCTTGAGGAAGAGGTAACCCTCCTCGTCCAGATAGCCCATATCCCCGGTGTGATACCAGCCGTTGGTCAGCACCTCGGCGGTGCGCTCCGGCATACCGATGTACCCGGTCATGACCGAGCGGGTCTTGACGCAGATTTCACCGACCGCGCCGGCCGGCAGGCTGTTGCCCTTCTCGTCGACGATCCGGATCTCGTTGCCGGCCACGGGCCGACCCACAGAGAGCAGATGCCGCGCATCCAGATGGTCCTCCGGCACCAGCGTGACGACGGTGCCATAGGTCTCGGTCATGCCGTAGCCCTGATGGAACTTACAGGAGAAGACCTTCGCGCAGCGGCTCAGCAGCTCCCATGTCATGGGGGAAGCGCCGTAGTGAATGTATTTGACGGTGTTGTTGGTGCGGTGGTGTTTTTCCATATAGGTGACCAGACGGTTGATCACCGTGGGCACCAGCGCGGTGCTGGTCACATGCTCGCGCTCGATGATATCCAGCACAATGCCGCAGTCGCGGATGTATTCCGGCGGGCAGAGCAGCAATTCCCCGCCCATGTACAGCAGCGCCATGACCGACAGGCTGATGGCGTGGCACAGAGGGGACAGGCACAGGAACACATCCTCCTGATACCAGCGGCCGTTACCCGCGCAGCGGAGCACCTGACTGGAGATGGAACGGTTGGAAAGCTCCACTGCCTTGGAGCGTCCGGTGGTACCGCTGGTGAACATGATCAGCGCGGCGCTCTCCTCATCCTTGCGGACCGGCTCCAGCGTGTCCGGCGCGTCGGCGCGAAACGCTTCATAGTCCGCGCCCAGATCCGGGTCGTGGGGAGTGATGATCAGCTGCAGCGCATCGCCGGCCTTCTCCTGCAGAAAGCGGATGATCCAGTCTTCGGTATTGGAGATAAAGACTACGCGGGCGTTGACCTGCCGAATCATGTCATAGATGGCGGGAGGCGCGAGGCGCCAGTTGATCAGCGCGGGCACCGCGCCGATCAGAGAGACAGCAAACATGGCCTCCACATATTCCACGCTGTTGCGGCAGACGATGCACACGCTGTCCCCGGCCTTAACGCCGCTGGCAAGCAGGGCATTCCCGGTGCGGCACGCGTTGCGGTACAGCTGACTGTAGCTCAGCTGCCTGCTCAGGTATTTAACAGCCGTTTTGTCGGGATACAGCCCGGCGGGTCTGAGAAGAACGTCATTCAGATCCATACCGTGAAGCCACTTCCTTTTCCGTCTGTATGCCCGGCGCCTTCCCGTGAGGAAGGGCGCCGGGACGGATCTACCGTGCGGGGGATTACTTCTTGGCGGCCGCGTCCTTGATCAGCTGGCGCGCGCTGGAGTGGACCATGATCTCCTCGCTGCCGGCGAAGATGCGGAAGCCGCGCTGGTCGCGCCAGAGGCGGTCGATGATGCAATCCTGGGTGTAGCCGATGCCGCCCATGATCTGCATGGCGTCGTCGATGACCTCGAAGGCGGCCTTACCGGTGTAGCGCTTGAGCAGGGAAATGTCCACGCCCATGGACTCGCCCTGCATCTTGCGCCAGGCGCAGTCGAGCAGGAAGTCTTCCATGGTGATGACCTTGATGCGCATGTCAACGACCTTTTCCTGGATGATCTGCTTCTTGCCGATGATGTCGCCGAACTGGACGCGCTGGCCGGCGTAAGCGGCGGCGGTATTGTAGGCGCACTTGGCAAGGCCGACATTGACGGCGCAGGACATGAGACGCTCGGTCTCGAAGTTCTTCATCAGCTGGTAGAAGCCGCGGCCCTTGACGCCGACGAGGGCGTTCTCGTCCAGCTCGACATTGTCCAGACGGACCTCGCAGGTGGGCATGCAGTGGCAGCCGATCTTGGGGATGGGCGTAATCTTGACGCCGGGGGCGTCCAGGGGAACGAGATACCAGCTCATATCCTTGTAGGGATTTTCGTTTTCATATTCGCGGGCCATGCACATCATGTACTTGGACACGGTGGCGCCGGTGTTGAAGGTCTTGTGGCCGTTAATGATGACCTTGCCGTCCTTATGGGTGGCACGGGTGGCCATGGCACTGTTGTCGGAACCGGCCTGGGGCTCGGTAAAGCCGAGGGTATAGGGCTTGCGGCCGGCCTGTGCCTCGGTGATGATGGCTTCCTTCTGCCAGTCGCTGCCGTAGGCCAGAATGTTGTCCAGCTGCAGGAAGCTGCTGGGAACGGCCAGAGCGGGCCAGCCGTGCTCGTACAGCCGCATGGTCATCAGCACGTTGGATACCAGGTCCAGATTATCGCCGCCGTACTCCTCGGGCAGGGGCAGCAGGTGGAAGCCGGCCTCGATGTAATCGTTGCAGGCCTTCTCGGGGTACTTATGCTCCCGGTCGCACTCCTTGAAGTACTCCAGGTAGTTCCCTCTCTCCATGAACTCGTCAATACTCTCCAGCAGCAGCTGCTGCTCTTCGGTCATAGAAAACTCGTACATGCGCTTCTCCTTCTTTCGTTCATTGTCCGTGCTGACGCATCGGCGGATACAGTAGTACAACCTTCAGGTTTCTGTCAAAAATTATATCGTGAATTTTTTAATTATTGTAGGTCCGCTTTTGGGGATTTTCTAAAAACGAAGGTCTTTACAATTAGACCAAAACAGACTAATATAAAAAGCCAGAGGGACAAACGCGGGGAAAAGCGCGGGAATTGCGCGTCGGCTTTGATGGATTTTGCGCAGGAACAGCACGGAAAGAAAAGAGGTTTTTATGCTTTTTAACGCAGAAATGATCCTCGGATTTCTCGACGGATTTGAAACATCGTCCGATATTACGGAAAACGTCTGGCGGATTTCCCACATCCGGCTGGGCGCGGATCACGACTGCGCGGATCAGGCCGTGCTGTATATCGTCCCGGAGGGGCCGGAGACGGTTCTCTGCCGCAACGGGGCGGACAGCATCCGGGTTGCGGGCGCCGCGGTTTCGGCGGTGTTCAACGCCGTGGCCGAACGCATCAACTACTACAACCAGTGGGAGCTGCGCGCGCTCAACGCCGTCCAGCAGGACACGGATTCTCTCAACAGTCTCGGCCTGCTGACGGAGCTGTTCCCGGATTACACGGTGAAGATCGTCAATCCCCGCGGAAAATTTCTCTATTCCAGCGCGCAAAATCCCGAATCATATATCGATTCCAGCTTTATCTCCATCATCCGCAGCATTCCCGCCTGCTATAAGATCGCCCTCGGCATCAAGGGCGTGGCCATGTTCTGGGAGTGGGAGCATTACCACAAAAACATCATGCTGGGCAACATCGTTTTCCACGACAACAGCTACATCATGTTTTCCGTCATCGAGAAGGACAGATCCCTGTCCGCGACGGAGCTGCACCTGGCGCAGCTGGCCCAGTCCATCTTTGAAAAGCTTGAGTTTACGATGGAGCTGAAAACGCTCATCGAACCCTATGAGAGCACGCTGGAGATGCTGCTCGACGGGAAAGAGGTGGCCGAGTCCCTGCTGAGCAACCTGGAGACGATTTGGGACTATAAGATCACCAACGGCGCCAACCTCATCCTCATCCGCAATACCACGAATCAGAAATTCGGGAACAAGGCCCTCGTCTCCTCCATCAACGAGAAGATCGCCAACGCCTTCGCCTTCACCTACGCCAAGCAGGTGCTCTGCCTGCTTCCGATGGCGGACTTCGAGCGGAGCTGGCGAGAGCTGGAAAAGCTGGCCGCGCCGTCCGGGGCGGAGATCGTCTTTTCCACCAGCTTTCATTCCTGGAGCGCGATGCCGCGCATGTACCGGCAGATGCAGATGATCCTGTCCCGCGTCAAGGCGGGCGATCCGAAGCGGAAGGTCATCTACTGCGCCGACTATATCTGGGACTGCTGCCTGTGGAAGCAGGAGGAGGACGGCGAGCTGCTGGTGCACCCCGATCTGCTTGCCCTGAAAGCCATGGACGACGAGGACCGATTCCTCAACACCTTCTACTGCTTTTTGACCAATAACTGCAAAATGTCCGCCACGGCCGAGCAGCTGCATATTCACCTGAGCACGCTCAAGTACCGGATGGAAAAGATATATAACACCATTAACTTTGACCCTGAAAACTACCGGGACCGGATGTCCTTCCTGCTGTCGTACGATCTGCTGTGCGCGGCGCAGGGCGAATGCCCCGATGCGGCGGATTGAGCCCGCGAAAAACAAAACCGGCAGAAATGTCTCATGACATTTCTGCCGGTTTTTTTTTCTTATGAAGCGGTTCAGGCCTTGAGCGCGGCAAGCATGGCGTCGCAGACCTCGTCCATATCGCCCACGATGCCGTAGTCGCAGTAGTTGAAGATGGGGGCGGCGGGGTCCTTGTTGACGGCGATGAACTTCTCCGCGTCCACGCCGGTCACATGGTTGACCGCGCCGGACACACCGAAGCCGATGTACAGCTTGGGCTTGACCATCACGCCGCTCTGACCGACCTGCAGCTTGTAGGGCAGCAGCTCCCGGTCCACCACGGGGCGGGTGCAGGCCAGCTTTCCGCCCAGCAGGGCGGCCAGCTCCCGGTATTTGGGCAGGCTTTCCTCCTTGACGGGGGAGCCGACGCAGACGATGGTTTCGCAATTGGCAATGTCCAGCTCCGGGTCGAATTCATTGGCCACATAGCCCAGCAGCCTGGTGCGGATGGCGGCGGGGTCGAAGGAAACCTCCTCGCGGATGATCTCCACATGCTCCTTTTTGCCGGTGGGGACGCACTTGAAGGTGCCGGGACGGATGGTGCCGACCTGGGGACGCAGCACGGGAATGGTGATGACGGCCATGATCTTGCCGCCGGCGGCGGGCTCGACAAACTCGATGTCCTTCGTCTCGGGGTTGTAGATCAGCTCGGTGGCGTCGGAGGTGCAGCCGGTCTCCAGATTGGCCGCAAAGTGCGGGGCAAAGTCGCGGCCGTTGACCGTGGCGCCGACAAAGACGGCAGAGGGCCGGTACTTCCGGCTCAGCACGGTGTAGAGGTTGGAATATGCCTCGGTGTTGTAGCGCTCATAGCCGGTGCCGGAGACCAGGATGAGCTTGTCCGCGCCGCAGGCGAGGAGCTTTTCCTGCTCGCTCTCGGTCACGTCGCCGGGAACGACCGCCACCAGCGCGTCGCCGGACTGGTCGCAGAGCTTGCGAATCTCGCACAGAAGCTCCAGCGAGACGGGATGCACGGCCTTGCCGTCGTGCTCCACATGGACCCACATGTCTCTGTAATTGCTCTTATCCATGTTGTCGCCTCCTTATGCCCTGATGATGTCCACGAGCTTGGCCACCGTAGCCTCCAGGCTGCCCTCGTCCAGGATGACGCCGGGCTCCGGCAGCACGGGCGGGAACATGCGCGGCACCTTGGTGGGGGAGCCGGGATCACCGATCCGGCCGCGGTCGAGATCGGGGATGTCGTTGGCGGTGACGGTGGTGATCTCCTTCTTCTTGGCGGCAAGCTTTCCCTTGAGGTTGGGGATGCGGACAGGGTAGTTGGTCTTTTCGATGGTGAACAGGCAGGGCAGCTTGACCTCCAGGGTCTCCACACCGTCGTCCAGCTCGCGCTCAACGACGGCGGTGCCGGTCTCCTCGCTGACGTCCTTGATGAGCAGCGTGGAGGTGACCTGCGCCATACCGAAGCGCTGAGCCAGCTGGGCGCCCATCTGACCGGTGGCACCGTCCAGGGACTCCTTGCCGCAGAAGATCATGTCGAACGTATCCTGGGTGTTGGCGGCGGAGAGGATGGAGTAGCTGGTGGCCAGGGTATCGGCGTTGCCGAAGGCGCGGTCGGTGACCAGCACGGCCTTGTCCGCACCCACGGCCAGGCACTCACGCAGCGCGGCCTCGGCATTGGGCGGGCCCATGGTGATCAGGGTGATTTCCCCGCCGTAGGTCTCCTTGACCTTCAGGGCGGCGGAAAGGGCGTTTGCGTCCTGGGGATTCAGAATGGCGGGCACGCCGGCGCGGATCAGGTTGCCGGTTTCCGGGTCCATGCGCATCTGATCCACATCGGGGACCTGCTTGACGCAGCAGAGGATTTTCAGCATAACGCGGTCAGTCCTTTCTATTGAATTCAGCGATACAAATATAACATAAGAACCACAGACGGAGCAAGCGTATTATACGCGCTTTCCGGGGTTCAGGATGCCCTGGGGGTCCAGCGCGGTCTTGGCCGCGGCAAAGGCGGCGCGGGCCTCGTCGCTGAGGTAGGCGTTCTTGGCGTAGCCGATGCCGTATTCGCCGGCCACATTGCCGCCCAGCGCCGCGGTCTTGGCGTATACCGCCGCGGCAAAGGCGGCGGCAGCGGGGGCGGATTCCTCGCGGCTGAGGTCGGAGACGGCGTGGATGTGCATGCCGCCGCTGGCCAGGTGCGCGTTGAGCATGACCTTGAGACCGTTTTCCTCACCGACGGTCTTGGCATAGCCGATCATGTCCGCCGCGGCGTCCATGGGGATGTCGACGTTGACCTCCCAGGCGGACTTGGCGCCGCTCTCCATAGAGGTGTGGAAGGCGGCGTGGGCGGCCCAGAAGTCCCGCTTCATCGTGGGGGAATCACCCACCAGAATGTCCAGGCACTCCAGATCCTCGGCCATCTCGGCAATCTGCTCCATCTTCTCCATGACCGCGTCGTCGTCATCGCCCTCGATGGTGACCATCAGCGTTGCGCCCACGCGCTCGCCGTCCATCTCCACGGGGAAGACGGGATTGCCGGTGACGTTGCCGGAAAACTCCACGATATCGGTGTCCAGATACTCGACCACAGCGGGGTCGAAGCCCGCGTCGAGGATCGCTCTGGCGGCGTTGACGGCGGTCTCGGTATCCAGGAAGGGGAAAAGAAGGATCGCGTCGGCGCCCGGCTTGTCGATGAGGCGGAGGGTCAGCTCCGTAATGACGCCCAGCGTGCCCTCGCCGCCGATGACGGCGGCGGTTTCGTCGGAGAGCCGGGTGACCGTACCGTCGGCAAGGACGATGACGGCGTCCAGCACGTAGTCCCGGGTGCGGCCGTACTTGACAGCGCAGGGGCCGGAGGCGTTGGTGGAGGCGTTGCCGCCGATGGTGGCGGTCGGCTCGCCGGGATCGGGGGGATAGTACAGGCCGTGCTTGTCGGCCTCGGCCTTCACGTCCTGAAGCAGCACGCCCGGCTGCACGGTGATGGTTTTGTTCTCCTCGTCCAGCGCGAGGATCTGATTCATGCCCTTGACGGACAGCACCACGCCGCCCCGCACGGGTACGGAGCCGCCCACCTGTCCGGTGCCCGCGCCGCGCACGGTGACGGGTACGCCCGCCGCGCCG
>JAFTGE010000044.1 GCA_017458085.1 Oscillospiraceae bacterium | reverse complement strand
GGTGGGTGCCTGTTCCCTCACGCGCTCCGCGCGCTCGGCTTCAAACCGCCTCCATCCCAGCAAAAAATCCACCCCTTTTGGGTGGATTTTTTGCTGGCGCCGAAGGAGGGATTTGAACCCTCGCGCGCTTTATACACGCCTACTCCCTTAGCAGGGGAGCCCCTTCGGCCTCTTGGGTACTTCTGCACGCGATACCGCTTGAGTATGATAGCACAGCGGCAGACCAATGTCAAGATGTAAAATCAGAAAACAGAGGCAAGTTCCCTGTCCAGCGCCGCGTAGAAATCGGCCATATGCCGACCGTCGCACAGGGCGTGGTTACACAGAACTGACACCGGGATCAGGGTCCTCCCCTCCTGGGTAAAGATTTTCCCCCAGAGGATGCGCGGGTTAGAGTCGGCCGGGCAAGGCGCAGGGTGCACCACCTGCGTAAAGCTCACCCAGGGAACCGAGGAGAGAAACAGCAACGGTTCCTCATCGGTCTCCCCGTCAAGGCGGTTTGCCTCCAGCGCACGACGCTTGGCCTCCTCCGCCGCCGGGAGATAATCGCTGAAATTCTCCCGGCAGGATAGGGTGCAGAAGCAGAAGGTCCCGTCCGGCTCGGCCAGCGTCACCGAACCGGGGCACCAGTCATATTCCACGATACCATCGCCACGGATGCGCTGGCGAAAGGCGGGCACGGCGTTGGCCGCACGGGTCACGCAATAGGTAAAGGTCAGGAAAAAGGGGCAGCCCTTCTCCTTCCGCCGGGCGGTAAACGCCGTAATATCCACATTGGCCGTCAGTCCCGCATAGGGGTAGGCCAGCGTCCGGAAATACGCAAAATGTGCCCGGCGCGGATAGTTTGTCAGATCCAGTTCTCGATAGCCCATGCTCTCACTTCCCCACACAAAACCGCGCAAAGATGCGGTTGGTCACGTCCTCACGCACGCAGCTTCCCGTGAGCTCGCCCAGGGCGGCCATGGCGGTCTCCGTTTCGGTCAGGACGATGTCAGGCGTGCAGCCGGTTTCCATGGCCTGACGCGCGGCGCGGATGCTTTCCAGGGCGCGGGACACCGCCTCGGCCTGGCGCGCGTTGGTCAGGATCTGTCCCGCGGGCACCGGCGGCAAGGGGAACATGGCCTTGACCACGCGCTCCAGCTCATCCAGTCCCTGCCCGGTAACCGAGCTGACCGAAACCGTGGGCAGGCTCGTCTCCGGCGCCGGTCTCTCCTGCCCCAGATCGGCCTTGGAGATCACCAGCACCGCGTGGGGCCGCTGCTCCGCCGCGCGCAGGATGGCGAGGTCCTCCCCCGTCGGTTCTTCGCTGCCGTCGATGACAGCGATCACCAACTCCGCGCGCTCCATGGCAAGGCGGCTGCGCTCGACGCCCAAGCGCTCGACCGTGTCATCGGTATCGCGGATGCCCGCCGTGTCGGTCAGGCGCAGCAGCACCGAACCGAGCCGCACCTTTTCCTCGATGGTATCACGGGTGGTGCCGGGAACGCTGGTGACAATGGCCCGCTCATAACCCAGCAGCGCATTGAGCAGCGAGCTTTTGCCCGCGTTGGGTCTTCCAACGATAGCGGCCGGGAGTCCGGCGGTCAGGTGGCGGCCCCGGTCAAAGCTTTTCAGCAGCGTATGCAGCGCGGTATCCGCAGCCTGCAATTGCGCCTTATAGTTTTCCAACCGAAAGTCCTCAATATCCTCGTCCGGATAATCCAGCACCGCGTGGTAATGAGCGCTGATATCCGTCAGATCGGAGTAGATTGAGGCTGTCTTATCCGCTATCGCGCCTGAGAGCTGGGCGGCGGCGTTTTTCGCGCTCTCCACAGTCTCTGCGTCAATGAGATCGGCCACGGCCTCCGCCGCTGTCAGCTCCATGCGTCCGTTGAGGAAGGCGCGTTTGGTAAACTCTCCGGGCAGCGCTTGTCGTGCGCCGCAGGCAAAGCAGGCCTCCAGCGCCGCGCGCAGTACCGTGGGCGAGCCGTGGCACTGAAACTCCGCGGTGTCCTCCCCCGTGTAGCTGTTGGGCGCGCGGCTGATCGTACACAGGCACAGATCCAGCGTCTCCCCCGCGCAGTCGATCAGCCGTCCGTAGACCAGCCTGCGGTCCCCGTAGTCCGCCATAGACTTTCCCGCTGCCGGCCGGAACAGGCGGTCGGCAATGGCAATGGCCGCGGCCCCGGACAGACGGATGATGCCGATGGCGGCAACCTGTGCGCCGGTGGCGACGGCGGCAATGGTATCAGACATAAGGCTTCTCCTCCGGTTCAAGCAAAGAAACCAGCTGCAGCGGCGCATCGATCGCCGCGGCAGGATTCTGCGCGGTGCCGAAGCCATAGGCCGCGTGAACAAAGGGGCAGTCGGCAGCGGCGGCGCTGTGCTCATCCGCGGCAGTGTCGCCCACATAAACCGGGGCACGCAGACCGTGACGGCCGCAGATCAGCGCAATATTCTCCGCCTTGCCGAGCCCCGTCGAGCCTTCGCAGACGAAATCCACGATATATGCCCCAAAGCCCGTGCTCTCCAAAAAAGCCTGGATGTAACCGTCCTGGCAATTGCTGACAATAAAGAGGGGAAAGCGCCCGGCAAGTGCGGCCAGCATCTCGCCCACGCCGGGATAGAGTGTCCCCGCATGAGCGGCGACATAAGCGTTCTCCTCGCGGATACACCGCAGGCAGACCTCCTGCGCCCGGTCACCGAACGCGGAGAAAAGCGCCTCGGCGATCTGCGCCGCAGTCATCCCCATGATGCCGCGCACGGCGCTTTCGTCGGGTCCCTCCGCCGCGCCGTATTCGCGCCGCAGCGTCTCGCCCCAGCTCTCCGACACCACGCGGCAGGAATCCCACAGCGTGCCGTCCAGATCAAAGATGACCCCATCGGCCTTCATTCTCACACCTCCATACGAAAGACGGAAAAAGGCATTGACGTGACGGTCAATGCCTGATAACCCGATATTGTTAAATGACTACTTTTCGGCACGGGCGGCTTTGGCAGCCTCCTCGTCCCGGCGCTCCGACACATAATAGCTCAGCGCGAGCAAGCTGTCGGAGAAGTGGACATTCTCCACGATGGTGCTGCTGTTGGGCTCGGTCAGTTCCACATTGGTAAAATTCCAGATGGCGTCAATGCCGTTGCCGGTCAGGGTTTCCGTCACATTGATGGCGACGGTCTTCGGCACTGTCAGCACAGCCACGCTGATTTGATGCTCGGCAAGATAGCTCTCCAGCTCATCTATCCCATAGATGGGAACGCCCTTGTACTCCGTTCCGATCAGCGCGGGCTTGATATCAAACGCGGCAGCCAATTCAAAGCCCCAGTCGTTAAAGCAGAAGTTCTCCATCAAGGCGCGGCCGATGTTGCCCACGCCGATCAGGATTGCTTTAAAGCCGCGATCCATGCCAAGAATCATCGCGATCTGCTGCCGCAGAGCCACGACGTTGTACCCATACCCTTGCTGGCCGAACTCGCCAAAGCAGCTGAAATCCTGCCGAATCTGAGACGGCGTAAGGCCCAGCTGATGGCCCAGTTCAAACGATGAGATCCGGCTGACGCCGTTCTCGGTCAATTCATCCAGCTTGCGAAGATAGCGGGGCAGCCGCCGAATAACGTTATTAGAAACCTTGAGACGCTTCACGAAAACTCTCTCCTTACCTGAGCCTTGCAAGAGGGGAAGTCAAAAACTCATACCCCTGTTTTGTAATTATAACATACAAAAGGAGAGATTTCAAGGAAAACTGCATAGAATTATCAGGAAATGGTATTTTATCTCTCCGCAGCAGCCGGGGACTCCTCCGCCGTCGGAGTGGCGCTGGGCTGGGCTGTCTCCTCTGCGCGCATAAGGGCAGCAAACTGCTCCAGCTCACTCACGCTGCATGCGGCGGCAAAGGTCTTTTCTCCATCAGACAGCTTGTAGTACACATCCTCGCCGTAGATATAGACGGTCACCGTCTGCTCATCGCGGTAGGGATCGCTGGGCATATAGCGGATGGTCACCTGTTTGTCCGCCTCGCCTTCGGGCAGGTGTTTTTCCTCACCGTCCAGCAGCGCCATCCGCTTCTTGTAGTTTTCATCCCCATAGACATGCACGCCGGTTTTCTTCGCATCTGGAGCTTCGGTCTCCTCGGCCTCCGCCGATTTTTCATCCGACGCCTCGGGTTCGTCACTCGCCGTGTCCGCCGCCAGTGACGGGGCAGCCAAGCGGAAGCGCGGCGCCATACTTTTCAGGCTCGGCTTCGG
>JAFTGE010000109.1 GCA_017458085.1 Oscillospiraceae bacterium | reverse complement strand
CAGCATCTCCACGGTGCGTCGTTGGGTCTCCGGTGTCAGCTCCCAGACCCGGCGCATATCTTCCGCGTCCAGCCGGTCGTAGCTGAAGTTCTCCGTGGCATCGCTGTATTGTGCCAGCGTCTCAAGGGTCGGCGCAACGATGGCGTCAAAGAGCTCCTCTTTGTTTTTGTACCGGTTATAGAAAGCGCCAGTCGTCACCCCCGCCTTCTTGCAGATTTCCCGCAGGGACACCCGCTCATAGGGCTTGGAGAGGAATTCTTCCCGCGCGCAGGAGAGGATACGCGGATTGATGCTCTTATCCTGATTGGAAATAACCTCACCCCCTAAATTAATAACGGTGTTATCAATAACGCTGTTATTATATATGCACACCGTTTCCTTGTCAACAAGAATTTTTCTTTATAGCAGATCGAATCGTGTTCTTGAAGGGATTAATATAAGAACCTCATAAAAACCTTTAATCCCTGAAAGGTTTTTATGAGGTTCTTATGAGACGGGTTTTCATCGCTGTGCTCTGAAAACCTGCGCCAACCGCGGATTATTTGATCAAAAGATTCGATCAGATAATCGTATCACTGGAAATGTACGCAAGGAAGTTTTGATACCCGCCTTCCGCCTCTTTCACAAGCGGCATCATGGCATAGCTGTGGTACATTCCTTCTCCGACCTCTACGGTCACGTGAACGCCGAATTCTTCCATCCGTTTTCGGATGGATTCTGCCCCGGCCAGAAAGACCTCATCCCCGCCGAAGCTCATATACACGTCTTTAAGGCCGGTATAGTTTCCCAATTGCAAATACTTCATATACGCCGGCACTTCTTTGCCGCCGGTCATTCCCTCCCAGACCGTATCGATCGCTTTCACGCTCATGACGACATCGGATTCTTCCTGCTTATGGGCCAATGCCAGCTCCTCCTCGGTGCGAAGAAGCGTCCCCGGCGAGCCCGCGTAAATCTTGCCCGGCAGCGGCAGGCCTTCCCCTTTTTCGTTGATATACGACGCCAAACCCAGGGCCAGGTTGCCGCCCGACGACCCACCCATCAGGCAGATATTTTCCGGCTTATATTGTTCCAGTGTGTTTTTGTACAATGCATAGAGCATCTCATACACATCCGGAAGCCTGGCGCCGGTGAACAAAATGGGATAATAGGGCAAAAGCATATCCATGCCGCATGTCTTTGCCAGCTTGAGTACTTCTTTTGCCTGATCCGGCTTTGGATATTTCAGCATCCCTCCGCCGACAAGGTAGATGCCGACCCGCTCCGTCTTCGTCATATGCCGAAAGGAGAGTACCGTTGAACCGTTCACCTTTTCCTGCGTGATCGACAGCTCCGCGTCATGCAGGTCCGGGATATTCTCTCCCTTATAGCCCTTCCGGAAAAGCTTCTGTGTCTTTTCCGTGGGGCTTGCCATGATCTTTTTGACAGGCAGGATTCTGAATACCTTGAGCAACAGTCTGTATTTGAAGGATTTGTTCGTCATTAAAAAACCTCCTGTATTTCTGATTACGGCTATTCTACCCGCAGGTAAACAAAGCCGATGAGCATACGCGCGCGCCGCCATCCTGTTTACCGCTTCATTCCTGCCGTTTACCCGGCACGACGATTTTGCTTGCCATGGTTAGCAGCCTCTAACCATGGTGTAAAAAAATTAATCCGCATTCTGCTGGTGTCTCTGTACCCCGACAAATCTCATGAACCTGCCGTCATTATAACACCGTACAGCCTAAAATACCACAGCAATCTTCCCTGAAATCGCAATTTGTCTCATAGCCGGGCGGCCAGTCTGGAGATCACATTTTTGCAAAAGCAGGACGCACTCTCCGCCAAAAAAACACAGGGCGGATTTCTCCGCCCTGTGATCATCCGGTCATCCCCTTACCGTTTCTTTCTCAACAGCAGGATTGCGCAGCAGCCGGCCGCCGAGACAAGCATCAACGCAAACCACACAGCAAGCTGCGCGTCGTCGCCTGTCCGCGGGGGATCTATCCGCACCGGCCGCGCGACGTAGATATTGGTAAAGCTCGCTGCGGCGCGCTTGCCTCCCCCGCCGTTCTCCAAGACGGTTGTTGTTCCGTCCGCGGTCACATAGACCGTCACGGTGTATTCCGCCGTGTCATAGGTGTAACGGTCGCTGTCCCCTTTGACCTGCCGCAGCTTGTAGGAATAGACGCCCCACGCGGGGAAATCGAGCTCCAGCTTCATCGTGCCCGCTCCGGTTCTGCTCACGCGATAAGCGCCGTCCTCTCCCCCGTCGGGCAGCGGTTCGCCTTCGGCCAGGGCACTGAGCTCCACAGTAAAGCGGTCCTTCGTCTCCGAACCTGCCCCCTTGACGGCGATCTCCACCGGCAGGGCCACCGTCTGCGTTTGAGTCTCCGCATGGGCCTGAACCGGCAGCGCAAGCAGCAAAACCAACATCGCCGCCACGCAGATCCATCTCTTCATTTTCATACAGCGTTTCCTCCTATTCCCTGCGTTCGCTCATTGCCGTGACCAGCACTGTCCGCGCGTCGGTAAACTCCGCGGCGCAGGTGGACAGCGCCAGAAGCTGAAGCTCCTCCCCTGCGGCGGGCAAATCATCGGCCAGGACTGCGGCGTTATCCCACAGGAAGCGAACGACCTCGTCTGTTCCCTGATTCCCGGGCACGTCAAAAACACGCGCTTCCGATGCCGGCACAATCAGCAGCGCCAGCACATGCAGATCATAAACCCTGCCTGCCGTCATCAGGGTTCCCGTGGTGTTTTCCCGAAAGAAGGCCTCCTCCTTATACCGGTCAAGATCCCCGAACATCCGACCCTCCGCCATATGGTGTCCGTAAACCAAATGGTAGCTGTCGGAAAAGTCGGCGCTGTTGCGGCAGTCCAGGAAGATGCTGCCGGAGAGCGAAAACTCGCCGTACACATCCGTGTTAATATACGTCAGATTGCTCTCCCCCTGCAAAATCGGATAGTCGATCCCGGTCCCATCCAGCATAAGCCATCCCTTAACGTCCGGGTTGACTGCCCGCAGCTGGGCGAAGGATGGGCGGTTTCCTGTAAGCGTCGGCTTGAGCGCCTGCATTTCGATCTGAACGTCACGGGCGGCCGTGTAGATTTGCCGGTTGTCCCACAGCGCGAAACCGGAATAGGCGCCCATGGTTAACATAACGACAAACAGTACAAGGCTCACGAAGGTGTTGACCGCTCTGACGCAGGCTCTGCGAAATGACATCTCCGATCAACTCCTTTCCAAGTCCCGCTCTCCTCCTGTAGGTTTCCCTACAGGAGGAGAAAGCCCGATCATTCTTCTGTCCGGCGGCGGAAGATCATCGTCGCCAACCCTGCGGCGGCCACGCCCGCAATCAGCAGATAAGGCAGGCTGTCCAGACTGATCCCGGTCTGAATCTCGGTCTTCTTCTCGTTGTTGATCGTCACCGTATCCTGATCTCCTGCGGCAATAAGTCCCTCCTCATCGGAGCGCTCATAGCTTACGGTATACCCCTCCTCGGTAGAGCCGGGATTATCCGCCCCCTCCGTGTGTCTGGAATCCTCCTCCACCGTGTAGCTCACCCCGGCGGGGATATTGGTAAACACGGCGCTCTGCGTGCTGCTGAGCTCTACGTCAACGCTTGCGCCGCCGTTGTTGAGCGCCAGCGTCTGCTCCTCACCGCCCGCGACGGAGTAGCGAAGTTCGCTTTTGGCGTTGTCGCCGGTAAAGGAGACGTGAATGGTGAACTTTTTGGTGTTGCTGGCGAGGTTGCCGCTGACCTGCTTGGTCACAGTCAGCTGACCCAGGCCGTAGGTGTTGGTGAACGCGGCGGTGTCTGCGATCTTGTCGCCGTCGGCGCTGTCGGCGTGAATGGCCACTGTTGCCTCCAGCGCATCCTCCGTGGCCGTGTCAGTGGAGCCCTGTGCGTTTGTGACGGTCACGACCACCACGATCGGCGTCTCATCATAGGCCACGCCCAAGGTGTCGCCGGTATTTTCGCTGATGGTGTACCGATAGATTCCGACCTTGCTGTAAATAGGAAAGGCGATGGGGATGTCGACCGTTGCCTCACCGGAAGTGGTCACCTTGTTTCCTTCTCCGACCACGAGCTCGCCGGTCACGCCGCCGAGGTTTCCGGCATCCGGCGTCACGGTAAAGCTCAGTTCTTCGATCGGTGCTGCATCGCCGCCGGTCAAAGTGTATTCCTTGGTGACTGTCACCGTGTCGGGTGTAACACTGGCTTCCCCTTCCGCGTAAGCGGTGACGCCGATACTCAGCAGAAGCGTCAGCATCATAAGAATGGACAACAGTTTTTTCATTGCATAATTCCTCCAAAAAAGTTTTTTATAATCCTCTGCGGCGCAGGATCGTAATCACCTTTGCCTGAATTTGATCGCTGGGGATCGGCCCGAAGTCCCGGCTGTCCCTGGCCTGCGTCCGATTATCCCCCAGCAGGAAGACCTGACCCTCCGGGACATGGAAGGGAAACGCCATCGCTTCCCGCGCATAGGTGGGGTACAGGATCTCCCCGCTCTGGGGCGTACCGTTGACGGTCAGCACCCCGCTCTCGTCGAGATTGACATTATCGTTCTCCGCCGCGGCGATCCGCCCGATGAAGGGCGCATCCTCCGCTTTACAGACTACAACGTCGCCCTTGGCATACACGCGCTGAAGTCGGAACGCGATCACCAGATCGCCGTCCTTCAACGCCGGGAACATGTCCTGTCCCTTTACCGTGGTAATCAGGAACACCTGGGTAAGCAGCAGCCAGGTTGCGGCGCCGATCAGCGCCAGTCGTACCGCCAGCTCACGCAGCTCCGCGCGAAAGCGTTCAGCCTCCGTCCGTTCTTTCTGCGCGCGCTTTGCCGTCATTTCTCTTTCATCTCCCTTCTTCGCCCCCGGATAAGGAGCAGGAAGACGCCGCCCAGCGCAATCAGTTCTGCGAAGATAAAGGGCGCCGCGCTCAGCTCCACGCCGCTGTCGACAAGCACTTCCCTGCTGTTGATGACCGCAAGCTCTCCGTCCTCGGTGATCTCGAAGTCGATAGGCGAAACGGAGACCTCCTGAAAGGTAAATTCCGGCGGGTCATAGCCTCCGTTTGCTCCGGTGTAATCGTCCTCTGTGACGGTCAGCCGCGTGCCATAGGGCACCGTGAGCCGGGCGGATTCTCCGCTCTTGAGCGTCAGCGTTATCGAATCGCTCATTTCACCGTCATACGCAAAGGCCCTGTCGCCGGTGACAGAGATCGTAAACGCCTGGCTTTGATCGCCCAGATTGCCGATGACACGTTTAATAACCGTGACGGTACGGTCCTCTGCCTGCCAGACGGCATAGAGGATATTGGCCTGCTCGGCGTCATCCCAGGCAAGGCCGCTCAGATCGTCCGCGGCATAGGTTTTCCCGCTCTCCAATACCGTCTCTGCGGCGTTGCTTGTCCCGGCCCAGCCCAGGAATACGAAGCCTGGGCGTGTCGGATCTCCGGGCACCGTGATCTCGCGGTTGATTTCCACCGTGCCCTCGATTCTCGCTGCGCCGCCGGCAAAGGAGCCGCCATTGGCATCAAAGATCATTCGGACCAGCGCGGCGCTTTCAGCCTGACCATAGGCTGCGCGCAGTCTGACCGTGTACCGCTTAAAGATTTCCTCATTCTCGGGATCGGTGATATCCTCTACTCTGGCGTCGGCCTTTTGCACCGTGAAGGCGTCACCCGGGAAGACCAGCGTGTCGGTGTCTTCGTAATCGCTGCCGTTCCAGCGCTGCACCACCCAGTACAGGAAACGCTGTCCTTCTTCGTTCGGCGTGGACGCAGCCCCTGCCGTGGCCTGTGCCTGATCCAGGTACAGGGTGTTGTCCGTGGGCGCGCCTGTCCCGTTCCCTGCCTCATAGACCAGCTCGATTCCGTTTGCGCCGTAGAGCACGCTGCGCCACTTGGCATAGAGGTCCAGTGAGCGGCGGATCCAGAACCGCTGCTCATCCTTATTGATGTTTTCCGTCACATTTCCGTAGGCGTCTGTCTCCGTCGAACGGGATTTGTCGTAGGTCTCGGTAACAGTCGCGTCGTTCAAAACCGTCTCGAAGTTAAATGTCCGGGTGCATCCCTCGTCCGTATACCAGCCGATCAGCTCATATTCCTGCCGCTCGCCCATGATCGGGTTGCCGCTGGAAATCCTGCCGTCGTAATCTACGCGGAAGGAGGTGGCCTGGCTGGCATCGCCCCAGATCAGTGACCCGTCGTCAGCCGGCACATTGGGGTGCAGGAACACACGGTATTGAAGCTTTGTCCATTTTGCGTAGACCGTGACGCCGCCCTCCGGCATCGTGCCGAAGGGATAAACCTGCGTACAGGTTTCGTCCAGATACCAGCCGCTGAACACATAGCCGCTGCATGTCGGCTCATAATAGTCCGCGCCGCCCTCGGCATAGGCAGAAAGCGCTGCGCCGTACAGAATGGGTCGGCTTGTACTCAGCTGGCCTCGGTTCGGCTCATCCTGGGCCACGCCGTTGCCGTTGACGTAAACACCGTCCATGTAGTTGATCACATAGGTATCGCGGGTATAGTAGAAATTGATCGTCTCGTTGCCGCTGCCCGTCAGCGCGCGGCCGTTGGCTCCGAAGGCGGGGTCAGCGGCCAGCTTTGTAAAGCCGACCAGGTCGATGTAGTCCTCTGATTCGGTCACGTAGTTGTACCGGGCGCTGATCGAATGATACAGGTTGAAGCTCCGTCCGTTGTATGTGACCTCTCCTGTCTCTCCGGGCAGCGCCTCCACGTAGTAGTTCATGGTTTTGAGCGGTCGGTTGGCCGTGTCTACATGGAAGGTCACGTCTGCCGCCGGCATCACATCGACATAGACCAGCACCTCGCTGTACGGCGTGCTGCTCTGCGGTGCCCAGCGTTGTCCGTCGTCATAGGTTACGCCGTTGGTTCCCACGATGGGGAACTGATCGGCAATGTTCTGCTCATAAAGCGCCTTGATTTCCCGGATCGTTGTCCAGCGGTTGTTTGCTCTTACCTGGAAGGTCAGGGTATACTCCGTGCGGTCATAGTATACGTTGACCACGGCCGTCCCCTCCGGCACAATGGTCACATTCTGGGTAAATTCCCGCAGATGAAAGCCGCTATATTGCTTGTTGACATTGTTGACGCGGGCATAGGCGGCGTTTCCGCTGCCCTGCCGGGTAACGGTGTCGACGGCGGCTCCGACCGTTCCGGTCAGGGAAATCGACTCTTCAAAGTCATACCCGTCCCCCGCCACATTCTGCTTCCAGATGATCACTGTGTAGCCCGCCGTTGAGAGCGCCGTCCACCCGGCGTACAGTGTGATCCGCCCGTCGAGCCTCTCGCCAAAAGCAAAGGGCTCGGTGCATGCCGGGTCCGTATACCAACCGCTGAAGGTATAGCCAAAGCGGGTGGGATCGGTGGGCTTTTGCGTCACTGTTCCGCTCTTTACAAATTGCGGCGCGGTGTAGGAGGTGCCGCTTCCGTTTTCCTGAAAGGTGATCCAGAAGCCCTTCGGAACATAGGCCCGCAGTGTGACATCGCCGCTGAGTGTGACGGCTGTGCCGTTTGCTATTGGCGAGGCGTTGGGTGTTATGTGCCCGGCGCCCTCCGTAATTGTCCAACCCTGGAACTGCGCGTCCTGATCGGCCGGTGTATAGGGCTCGTCGACCGTATACCCGGCAGGCTCGTTCTCCCGGACCAGCACGCTGTCTGACCGAATGACGACCCCTTTTTCGTCCTTATACTCCACCGCGTAGGAGCGGAAAATCATGGGGTACAGTTCGATCGTGTCGCCGTCGGCAATGTCCGCCGCCAGGGTCTGCGTTGTCAGCGCGCGCACCGCTTCAATGTCCATTGCTGTCGTTTCCGCCGTGTAGCCTGCATCCGTGCTCCATCCGCGGAAGAGCTGTCCCTCTGTCAGCGCCCCCGCACCGGGGTCATAGACCACGCGTTCAACGTCGTCTGTTTTCTTAACATAGACCGTCGTTGTCTCGCCGGAATTTGCCTGATGGAATCTCAGCGCCAGCCGCGCCTGGTCGCCCCGGTCCACGATGGCGTAAATGGAAAAGCTCTGGGAGGCAAAGCTCATCTCGTCCAGGGCTGTGTTTTCCGCCTGCTCCACCACCGCCGTCTGCCCCGCGTCGTCCAAATGGACAACGACGGGGTTGTCCCATTGATGGATCACTTCGGCCTTCATGGTGACCCACAGCGGTTTTTCCGGTTCCACCGGCTCTCCGTTTTCGTCCAGAAAGCTGATGTTCACCGCTGTGACCTGTCCCGCGCCGGCATCCACCTCATCCCCGATCATCTGTAAAATCGCTGTGTCAAAGATCGGGGTCACGGTCATGACCGCGTTTTTCGGCAGCGCGCCCTCCGGCACATCAACCGATACTGTAACGCCCCCCGCCTCTTGCTCAAGGTGCCGTGCGGGTGCAGGCATGACGGGCTCCGCTTCCCCGATGACCGTTCTTTCCTCAGTCGCCGTGTTTTCTGGGAGCTCGGCTTTCTCTGTCGGGTCTGTCTTCTCCGACGTCTCCGCGTACTCAGCCGGCGAAGCATTCTCTGCCGCCTCATCGGAGGTCGGGAAGGCATCCTCCCCAGCAAGCGCTTCCTCGGGGCTGGGGTCCACTTCATCCTCGACAATCCCCGCCTCCTCGGGCGGTTCTTCGGTTGCAAACAATTCTTGTGTTATGTAAACTTCTTGAGGTAAATCAAGCTCTGTCGTCGGAGCTTCGTCAACAAGCGCTTCCTCCGCCCCAGGCTCTTCTTCATTCTCGGCGGCTGCGGCCCCGGAAAAGCCGATGCCAAACAGCATCACTGCCGCAAGCAGCAGGCTTAACAGCCTCGTATAAACCTTCTGTTCCGGGCAGTGTCTTCCTCTCTGCATGCCTTTGTCCTCCTGTCTTTGTCGCTGGTATATGATTATTTTCTGATTAAATCCTTTCATCTGAAAAGCCGCAGTCCCTGCGCTTTCCGAACCCAGAAAAATTGTAATCGGAATGCCGCGTCCACTCAATGCAAAATATCTGGCAGCACAGTTTCCGTATGCCAATCTTGGCGCAATTTGCCGCTTTTGGACCCCTAAAAATGTTGAAAACAGGCAAAAAACTCCCTCACACCGAAGTGTGAGGGAGTTGCAGGGAAAGAATCCTTTTATTTCTTGTTGCCGAACAGTCCCCGGATAATTGCGCTGGAGCCGGAGCGCATCAGCGAGCTGATGGCGTTCTTGGCCGCGCGCTTGGCGATGGTCTGCGCATCGGAGGTCTTGCCCGTGCCGGTGACCGCGTTGACAATATTGGTGCTCAGGGAGCTTGCCACCGAGGAAGCGGCATTGGTCGCAGCCTGCTGCACAAGCTTTTTCTTCTTGGCGGCTTCTTTTTCCGCCGCCTTCTGCGCGGCAGCGGCTTCCTTCTCGGCGGCCTTCTGCGCGGCGGCCTCCTCTTTCAGACGCTGCTTCTCGGCAGCTGCCTCCTCCTTGAGCCGCTGCTTCTCGGCAGCGGCCTCTTCCTTCAGGCGTTGCTTCTCGGCCTCGGCCTCGGCCTTTTTGCGGGCGGCCTCCTCTGCGGCAGCTGCTTCCGCCTCGGCGCGCTGTCTAGCGAGTTCTTCATTGGCCTTGTTGAGGATTTCATAGGCGGACTCTCTGTCCACCATCTCGCGGTACTTCTCGTCAAGCTCGTCGGACAGGACCAGCTTCTGCACCTCGTCTGTATCGGCTGCCCCCATCAGACTCTGCGGCGGCAGGATGTTGGCGCGCTCGACAATGCAGGGAATACCCTCTTCGTCCAGGAAGCTGACCAGCGCCTCGCCGACGCCCAGCTCCATGATCGCCTGCTCGGTGTCAAACGCGGGATTGACGCGGAAGGCTTTGGCCGCGGCACGGACGGACTTCTGCTCGGCCGGCGTGTAGGCGCGCAGCGCATGCTGCACACGGTTGGACAGCTGTGCCAGCACATCATTGGGAATGTCGGACGGACTCTGGCTGATGAAGTATACGCCGACCGCCTTGGAGCGGATCAGCTTGACCACCTGAACGATCTTCTGCACCAGGGTCTTCGGCATATCAGAGAAGAGCAGATGGGCCTCGTCAAAGAAGAAGATCATGCGGGGCTTGTCCAGATCGCCAACCTCAGGCAGGCGCTCGAACAGCTCCGTCAGCATCCACAGCAGGAAGGTGCCGTAAACCAGCGGACTCTGGATCAGGCGCTGGCTGGAGAGAATGTTGATGTAGCCGCGGCCGTCCTCGGCGGTCTTCATCCAATCTCTGATGTCAAGCTCCGGCTCACCGAAGAACTGCTCGCCGCCCTCGCCCTCAAAGGCAAGCAGCGCGCGCTGAATGGCGCCGATGCTGGCGGCGGAAACATTGCCGTACTCCAGGGTCAGCTCCGCGCGGTTCTCGCCCACGTACTGCAGCATGGAGCGCAGATCCTTCAGGTCGAGCAGCAGCAGGCCGTTGTCATCGGCCACTCTGAACACGATATTCAGCACGCCGGTCTGAATTTCGGTCAGCCCCAGCAGCCGGGCCAGCAGCACCGGCCCCATGGAGCTGACGGTCACACGCACCGGATGGCCGACCTCACCGAAGATATCCCAGAATCTGGTGGGATAGCCCTGGTACTTCCAGTCCTCGATACCGAAGCGCTCGATACGGCCCTGCATATCCGCGCTGTCCTTGCCGCTCTTGCACATGCCGGTCAGGTCGCCCTTGATATCCGCCAGGAAAACCGGGACGCCCATATCGGAGAAGGACTCCGCCATAACCTTCATGGTGATGGTTTTGCCGGTGCCGGTCGCGCCGGCGATCAATCCGTGGCGGTTGGCCATATTCGGCAGCAGGAAAAGCTTCTTGTCGGATTGGGCCATCCAGATTTTATTCTCTGAGTACATGGTTCTGTCCCCCTGTTTCGTTTTTTGTTTGTATCCCCATAATAGCACAGCTTTTGGCGGGGTACAATAAAAAATATATATTTTCCGTATAAAAATCTATGAAACCACAAAATCTTGTGTGTCGGTCGAAAGCTTTCTGTTGAGTTTAGCCTCAGTTTATGTTATTCTTTTATAAAATAAAAGGAAGTCTTATCCAAGGCCAAATGACTTTCCTGTCCTCACATACAGAGAGGGGAATCCGCATTGAAATCCAGAGTTATCTCCGCCGTTATCATGATTGCCATTGTCCTGGTGTGCATGCCCTTTGCCGTCACGCGCGTCCTTTTCTTTGCCGTCGCGGGCGGGCTCTGTGCCTATGAGTTCAGCAAGAACGTGGAAAAGCTGGACGCCCGATGCACACTTTGGGTCATGTTTGTCTATCTGGCTGCGCAGGCGCTGCTGGCCTATTTTCATGTGGGCCTTCTGTCCTACACGGTGTGTTTCATCTTCTGCCTGTATCTGGCGCTGTTCTCCGGGGTTCTGCATAAGAAGGTCGCCGGCCGCGGCGCGCTCTACACGCTGGCCGGACTCACCTACCCCTGTGTTCTCTTCGGCCTTCTGATGGTCATCAGCGTCAGTGATATCTGGTGGCAGACGCTGCTGATGGCTGCGGCCTCCACCTGGGTGTGCGACAGCTTTGCGCTTTTCGGCGGTGTGCGTTTCGGCAAGCATAAGCTCGCCCCCACGGTCAGTCCCAACAAGACCTGGGAAGGGACCGTCTCCGGCGCGCTCTCCTCGATTGTGACGGGTGTCCTCTGCTGGCTGATTTACCGCTTCACCTCTCCCATTCCCCTTTGGCTGTGCGTAGTGACGGCGCTGCTGGCCTCCTCCATGGGGCAGATCGGCGACCTGGCCGAGTCTCTGCTCAAGCGCATGATCGGCGTCAAGGATTTCAGCAACCTGATCCCGGGGCACGGCGGCGTCTTCGACCGGGCGGACAGTCTGCTTTTCTCCATCCCCACGGCCTATCTTTGCTTTATTCTCGCCGGTGTCTGACCCGGCCATAAGGAGTCTGTATGACAGTCGCAAGTGAACAAATCCGTAACGGCTACTCCAGGCGCGCTTTTCTGATCATCAATCCCGTCTCCGGCAAGCGCGCGGTCATCCGCTACATTCCCGATATCGTCCGTGCCCTGATGGATCAGGGCTATCTGGTCACCACGGCCGTCACCTCCCGCCGCGGCGAAGGGCGCGAGCTGGCCGCGGCATACGGTGCCGACTATGATCTCGTCTGCTGCACCGGCGGCGACGGCACGCTCAATGAGGTGATGTCCGGCCTGGCCTCCGCCGCGATCGACGTGCCCATCGGCTATATCCCCTGCGGCAGCACCAACGACTTTGCCGTCTCCCGTTCCCTCTCCACCGACATTCCCACCGCCGCCAAGCGTATGGCCGGCGGCACATGCAAGCGCTATGACGTGGGCCGCTTTGGGGACAGCTATTTCAGCTATGTGGCCGCCTTTGGCGCCTTCTCCTGGCTGAGCTACACGACGGATCAGAACCTGAAAAACATGCTCGGCCACACGGCCTACATTCTTGACGCCTTCAAGGACCTCAACAAGATCAAGCCGATCCACCTGCACCTGCTTGCCAACGGCGTCGCCTATGATGACGACTATATCTTCGGCGCGGTCTGCAACTCCACCTCGGTCGCCGGAACGATCACCCTGCCGGGCAGCGTTGTGGATACCTGTGACGGCAGCTTTGAGGTGCTGCTGATCAAGATGCCGAAGGATATCGTGGATTTGGAGGAAATTGTCCGCGGCCTGCTGGGGCAGGACTACTCCTCCCCGCTCATTGACTTTTTCCAGACCAAGGAGCTGGACATCGACACCCCGCCGGATCTTGAATGGGCGCTGGATGGGGAGTGTTTTGTTTCATCCGATCGCATTCATGTGTCTGTGCTGCCGGGCTTCATGAATCTGAAAAGCTGAAAAACCAGTGCGGAACTTCCGCACTGGTTTTTTTATGTCTTATTTTGAAAGACCCACTTCTTCTGGATCACATAGCTGATGCAGAAAAGGATCAGCTCGATGATAATCTTGACAAACGTCGCAAGGCCGGGCGAAGAAATCTTCAGCGCCGCGAGCAGCGCCGTCAGGCACACGACCGTGATGAAGGTCTGCGGTACGCACACGCAGTAGTACTTTCCGAAGGCTTTCCAGTAATTCTCCTTACTGCGGAAGACGAAGCTATTGTTCATGTTAAAATTAAAAACAGAGGAGGCAACACGAGCCAAAACCTGCGAAACCGGGGATGCCATCGTAGCGGCAAGGCTGTGGCCGAGCAGGGTAAACAGCAGCAGATACAGCCCGTTGTCCACAAGCCAGGACAGCACCGCGCTCACGATATAGCGAAAGCCGGAGCCTGTGACCAGAAACCGGAGCATCACCCGGGAAATGCGCAGCGAATCCTTCACCGCGTTGTAGTGGGAGCTGTAATCCTCGGGATCATAGACGGTGGCGATCGGCTGCTCCACGAACGCGATGCCCATGCGCTTCATGTGCAGCAGCATGTTGGTCTCGTACTCAAAGCGTTCCCCCTGAATCTGGCAAAACGGCTCCAGATACTGCGTGGGAATGGCACGCAGACCGGTCTGCGTATCCGACAGCCGAATGCCGAAAAGGGTCCGGAAAAAGCGTGAGGTTGTCTTGTTCCCGGCCACGGAGCGCGGGGGGATGCCGGGCTGGTTGAAATCTCGGCAGCCGAGCACGACCGCATCGGGGCATTCAAGCATGCGATTTCCGCAGGCGAGGATATCCTCGGTCAGATGCTGGCCGTCGCCGTCGATGGTGATGACGCCGTCAAGCTCCGGATAGGCTTCTCTCACATAGTGAAAGGCGGTTTTCAAGGCCCTGCCCTTGCCTCGGTTGACCTCATGGGTCAGCACTGTGCAGCCGGGCTTCTGCGCGGCCTCGTCAAACCAATGTCGGTGTGCCTCATCGCTGCCGTCGTTTACGATCACGATGTGCTGAAAGCCGGCCTCGATCAGGCCGTCCACGACCCGAATAAATTTCCCGTCGGGATCAAGCGACGGCAGCACAACCGCCATCTGCTTCCGACAATCGACTTGATCTTCCATGTTCATCCGGGGCAATGGCACCCACTCCTTCTGACGTTGGACACGCATAAAAAGGCAAGCGTCTTCTTATGCGTGTCCCAAGTATTCTGTATAAAACTCAGTACAGATCCAGCGCCGCGGCAAGGATCTGCTCACCGTCGTCATAGGTAACGAGCTTGAATCTGGTGGTACGGCTCTCCTCACCCTTGCCGATGGCAAACGTGTCGACCTCGGCAGACACATCGCAGAGCGCGTAGCCGTCGACCAGCGGCAGGACAGAGTTGACCGTAACCTCGCCCACGTTGGTGCTCGAGGTGTGTCCCCAGGTCAGGCCGTCCAGGGCGTCCCACATACGCGCATACAGATCCGAATTCGGCTGCAGGTAGGGCTGCAGCGCAAAGTAGTTGGATTCGGCTCTGTCGCTCAGGCCGGACGTATAGATCAAATACCGCTCCGTAAAGGGCTCGCAGAAGTCGATATACCGCTGCAGCTCCCAGCCCGAGAACTGCTCGACAAACTGGATATCTCCGGCATCGGGGTCGATCGTCGTCTCGTTGCCGTCGGCATCGAGTATGACAACCTCGGCCTCGCCGATCACCTCATTGTACTCATACCGCACCTTGGTCGGCAGGTAATCCCAGTAATAGTAGTATTCGCTGAAGCAGTCATAGTAGATGCCGTCTTCCACGATATACTCGCTGCCGAGCTTAACGCCGTTGACCAGAACGGAATAGTCGCTGGGCACGGTCACGCTGACGCTGCTGTAGATATCGTCGAAGTGGAAGCTGTCACCCTCCACGTACCAGGGGTAGGTACGCAGGGTAAGCTTGTTCCACGGCCACTGATGCATATCGATTTTGCCGCGATAACCGGTATCCTCCGCGATGGTCAGCGTGCCGATCTCGCGTCCGTCGCTGCGCAGTGCGTAGTTGATGGAGCCGGAGCTGTTGGTTCCCCGGCGAACGGCAGTGATCCCGCCCTTGAGCCGGTCCTGGATAAAGGCTTTGATTTCCTCATCCGACTGCGTCTCGCGCGAAACATCGGCAATTGCGGCCTCCATGCTGTCATTCCAAAGATCGCGGTTGAGCGTCTCCAGATAAGCGTTGACGGTGCGGCTCGGTCTGGAATACTCATACTGTTCCGCGAAATCCCAGATTTGCAGCAGCACATAAGCGCCCACCGCCAGAATCAGCAGTGAAAACAGCAGCAGGAGAATGACATACGCCCGCGTGCCGCGTTTTCTTTTTTCAGCCATCCCTGTTTCCTCTCTCCCTGCCGGAGCCGACGCGCAGTGTCAATACAGCTCCAGCGAAATTGCCCGGATATCGTCGTTCTCTTCCCGGACGATGACCCGCATATTACTCACGGTCTCCACCTCGCCATGACCCATGGCGAAGGTCGTGGCGGTGGCCGTGATATCGCACAAGTAAAAACCGTCTCCGAGATTCAGCGCGCCATTGAGCGTGGAGGAATCCACCGTAAGGGACGACGTATGCGCCCAGCTCAGGCCATCCATCGCGTTGACCATGCGCTGATCCAGGTCGGCCCCCGGCACCAGATACGGCTGAAGCTTCTGGTAACCGTAGGTTGGGTCAACGACCCCGGAGGTATATTTCAAGTAGTTATCGACAAAGCCTGCCGTAAACTCTGCCAGACGGGCAAGCTTGCTCTGGCTGCACCCACGGATAAACTGACCGTCGTCCGCGTTCGGATCTATGACAAAGAACGCGCCGTCCTCGTCGCGGATGACCGGCTCGATCACGCCGACCAGGTCGTCAAAGCGATACCGAACCTTCGTTGGCAGCCCTTCATATTCATCGTAATATTTTTCCAGCACATTGTAAGGGATATCCTCCTCAACAATGTACTCCGGGCCTAGCTCGATCCCATTGAGGTAGACGTGGTACGTGCGCGGAACCACGACTTCCACCGAGCTGTATAGCCCCGTGAAATCAAAGCTTTCGCTCTCAACGCGCCAAGGGATCGTCTTCCAGGGCAGAAGTTTCCATGGCCACTTCTCCAGATCGATCTTCCCCTGCGCGAGGCTTTCATCCTCAACCAGCGTCACCGTGCCGAACTCATTGCCGTTGCAGCGCAGACTGTAGCTGATCCTGCCGCCAAGTCCGGCATTGCCCTTTCGCACGTAGGAGATGCCATTGCTCAGAAGCTCGCTGACATGCTGGGCAACCTCCTCGTCAGTCTGCACTTCATGGGGCATGGCGGCGATGGTATCCGCAATGCCGCCCTCCAGCAGGCTGTCCCCCAATGTGGCGATATACGCATCCATCGTGTGGCTCGGGCGCGACGCCTCATACTCGGCCGCATAGTCGGCAACCTTCATCAGGCCGAAGCCCGCCGCGCCGATCAGCAGCAAGCACCAGAGGAAAAGGGCAAGCGCGTAGATCACCTTTCCCCTGCGCATATTCCGTTTTCCCATTCGGGCGTCCTCCCGCCTTACTTATACAGGAACGCGTTGGGCAAAGGCCGCGGCTGGCCATAGTCCGCCGAACAGCTGTTGACATAGTGATCCTCGTAGTACATAACCGTGGAGGAGCCGCCGTCCATGTTGCAGGCGTTGATTGCGCCGTAGTCGAGCATAATGTCGATCATATCGGCATAGGTTGCGCCGATGGAATGCACCTGGCGTCCGTCGATAACCAGCATCAGGATCGCGCCGTCGGCACGCTGTCCGATGGCGGTTCTGGGGTTGACGCTGCTGGTAGGCGGCTCGACCGGATCGCCGTTTACGATCAGGATCGGGCCGAAGGAGACCGCGTTGACGATATTGTTGGCAACGCAATCCTCATACGTATAGAAGCCCACGTGGAGGATACCGTCGGTATCGAGCCCGGCAAAGCCCTCTGTGGATTTACTGTCGGAGTTATAGCAGACGCCGTCGATGATGGTCAGGCCCTCCGGCATACCGCCGAAACCGCCGCCGCCATCGTCCTTAAAGCCGCCTGCATTGATGCCGCCGATGGCATCATACTTCTGGACCATCTGCTCCAGCGTCAGACCCACGCCGCCGTAGTTGTCCGGCATACCGACAAAAACACGCTTCGGGTCCAGGATCACCGTCAGGTAACCCATATAACCGTTGCCCTTGATCTCGGTCAGTATGATCCCGTCGCCGTCTTCGTCCACCAGGCCATAGGCGTCGGCGCCGTCCTCCGAAACCGCGCGCTGCTCATTGGATACCACGTTGATCAGCGTCGTATCGGTGCTGACGTCAGTGTCCGCCTGCTCGACAGAACGCAGCTGGTTGTACTCGTCCGCCGTCAGGAAGATACGGGGAATGAAGCGGAAACGTCTGGTTTCGTCCATGGTGCTGATAAACATATCGCGCAAAGCCGGAGAGGGTCCCTTCAGGATAATATACTCCAGACCCAGGCAGGTGCAGCCGAACACAAGGACCAGCACGATGATGAAACCGGCAATGCGGTCCCAGGCTCTGCGCCGATTTCTGCGTTTGATTTTCTTTCTTTTCTCCCGGGCTTCCAGCTCCGGAGAAGCTTCTATGGTAATGTCCGTTTTCTTCTTCACTTTGACACCTTCGCAATTCAAAATTGTGTTTGATTATTTACATAACAACCCAAATTACAAGTTATTCTACCATAAGCAACCCCACATGACAAGCGCAAATTCCTTGAATTCACAAATAAGTTAGAGATTTCTATTTTACCCTGTCGTATACAGCCGAAGGGCGTCGAATGCTTCGTTTGTATGAGTTGATTTCTGTATCATAGACTTGCTTTGTGCAAAAAAGTTCCCGCTGTCCCCCCTGCTGCTGTCCAGCCTCAAGCAATAGAAAAGACCTCCGTCATTTCTGACGGAGGTCTAAGACTGTAGACAAAGTACCCATCTGTCATTGCGAACCAGTGACCGTGTCACTGGTGTGGCAATCCGTATTCCACGAAAGCCGCATATTTCCAGCACTTTACCGGAGAGCGGATTTACCCTGAAGGGCAGACCCCAACGCCAGTGTGAGCACTGGCACAGAAGGACGTATTTTTGAGGTTTGCCAACGAATTAAAGACCACCGTCATTTCTGACGGAGGTCTCAAATGCTTTAGGAAATCAGATT
>JAFTGE010000026.1 GCA_017458085.1 Oscillospiraceae bacterium | reverse complement strand
CCGGAGCCCACCGAGTTGCCCATTGAGGACGTCATCGCCGCCAACGGCGGCATTGAGCCGGACTCCGGCATCCACAAGGTCGTCAGCTCCTCCAATGGCATCAGCTTCGACTTTGACAGCAAGTATGTCACCACGGAAAACGCCGTCGGCAACATCATTGTCTACGCCGGTATGGAGCCTTCGATCCCCTTCTGCACCGTGTCTCTGATCGAGGATGCCGACGCTGTCGCCTACCTCAAGGAGATGGCCGAGGGCGCTGAGATCGAGCTGGGCAACAGCCTGCAGACCAAGCCCGGCGAGCCCGCTCTTGTCAACCTTGGCGGCCGGGAGATTTATTACATCTACTACACCTTCAAATCCAAGGACGTCGGTAGCGTCGTCATCAACGCCTACTATGCCGAGAATCTGGAAAACGGCAAGGTCGTCGTCTACAACTCCAGCGCGCTGGAGGGGCAGACCGCAGACGTGGATGCCATCCTCAAGCTGGCGATCGAAACCTTTGCCCTGGCTGTGTAATCTCAGCAGAACAAGCATGCAAACCGCCGCACCGGTTGGTGCGGCGGTTTCTTTATCCTCTCACGCCGCTCTCCAGATCGCTGATGTGCATATACTCGTCATAGGTGCAGACGCGGTCGATGACGCCGGTGTCGGTGATCTCGATGATACGGTTGGCCACGGTTTGGGTCAGCTGGTGGTCATGGCAGGAGAAGATGATGTTGTGCTTAAAGGCTTCAAGGCCGTTGTTGAGCGCGGCGATGCTCTCCAGATCCAGATGGTTGGTGGGCTGGTCGAGAAGCAGGAAATTCGCGCCGGAGAGCATCATACGGCTGAGCATACAGCGTACCTTCTCCCCGCCGGAGAGGACCTTGACGCTTTTATACACATCGTCCCCGGAAAAGAGCATGCGGCCGAGGAAGGTGCGCAGATAGCTCTCGCGCTTATCCTCGGAAAACTGGCGCATCCAGTCGATCAGATCATAGTCGCAGTTTTCAAAATAGCTGTTATGATCCTTGGGGAAATAGCTGGGCTCAATGCTGGCGCCCCATTTGACGGTGCCGCTGTCCGGCTCCTCCTGGCCCATAAGGATCTTATAGAGCATGGTGACGGCCAGCTCGTTTTTGCCCACCAGTGCGATCTTATCCTCCTTGCCGACGATGAAGCTGACCTTATCCAGAAGCTTGACGCCGTCCACGGTTTTGGAGACCTCGGTCACAAAGAGGCGGTCCTTCCCCGGCTCGCGGTTGGCCTTGAAGCCCACCCAGGGATAGCGCCGCCCGGAGGCGGGCAGCTCCTCCACGGTGATCTTGTCCAGGAGCTTGCGGCGGGAGGTGGCCTGCCGGGACTTGGACTTGTTGGCAGAGAAGCGGGCAATGAAGCTTTGCAGCTCCTGAATCTTCTGCTCGGCCTTCTTGTTTTGGTCCTTGATGAGCTTCTGGATCAGCTGGCTGGACTCGTACCAGAAATCATAGTTGCCGACATACAGCTTGATTTTGCCGTAGTCGATATCCACAATATGCGTGCAGACGTTATTGAGGAAATAACGGTCATGGCTCACCACCAAAACCGTGCCCTCATAGTCCATGAGGAAATCCTCCAGCCAGACCACGCTGGCAAGGTCCAGGTTATTCGTCGGCTCGTCCAGTAAGATCACGTCCGGGTGGCCAAACAGCGCCTGCGCCAGCAGCACCTTGACCTTGAGGCGCGGATCGGTGTCCCGCATGAGGTTTTGATGCAGCGCCACGTCCACGCCCAGGCCCTGCAGGATGCGGCCCGCGTCGCTCTCGGCCTCCCAGCCGCCCAGCTCCGCGAACTCCTCCTCCAGCTCTGCCGCGCGAATGCCGTCTTCATCGTCAAAGTCCGGCTTATCGTAGATAGCGTCCTTCTCCCTGCCGCAGTCATAGAGCCGCTGGTTGCCCATGATCACCGTATCGAGGACCGTATAGTCGTCATACAGGCTCTGGTTCTGCTTGAGCACCGACATGCGCCGCTTGGGGTCCAGGGTGACGCTGCCGGAGGTCGGCTCCAGCTCGCCGGAGAGAATGCGGATAAAGGTGGATTTTCCGGCGCCGTTGGCGCCGATGATGCCGTAGCAGTTGCCGGCGGTAAATTGCAGCTCCACATGGGAGAACAGCACCGAGGAACCAAACTGCATACTCAGATCGTCAACACGAAGCATGAGATCGCGCTCCATTTCATTTTTTCTGTCACCAGTATAACGGCTGACCCGGCTTTCGTCAACCGCGTGCCGCCTTGACTTTTACACGGCCACGGGTTAAACTGGGCGCAGATCGATAAGGAGTTCCTTTATGCAAAAGCAAGCGCAAAACCGAAAAATTGAATCTCTGCTGACGGCATTGCTGCTCCTTGTTCTGCTGGCCTATCTCGCGGTTTATACCGTGGCGGATTTTCGCGGCTTTCCGGATCTGGCCACCTCCGACATGTATGAGGACACCCTGGCCGCGCGGCTCATGTGGGAGGGCAAGACCCTATTTCCCGGGAATTTTCTGTTCGGCAATCAGTTCTATGTGATCGCAACGCCTGCGCTCTCCGCGCTCTTTTACGGGCTGACCGACAGCATGAACACCGCCATGGCTCTGGCCACCGCCTGCATGTCGCTGCTGCTGCTGTGGAGCCTGGACTGGATGCTGCGGCCCTTCGTCAAAAGCGGCGTAACCCGCGCGGCCGCGCTGCTGGCTGCCGTTGGTCTCTTTTTCGGCCCCAGTGAGATCCGCCGCGAGGACGGCGTACAGCTCTTTTATGTGATGTGCAGCTTCTATGCCTGCTACGCCATCACCAATTTTGTGGTGCTTGGCGACTATGCCCGCGCGCGGCTCGAGGATCGACCCCGGTATCCGGCGCTGGCCGCCGCGCTGGCGCTGTGCTTTTGCGCCGGGGTGCAGAGCCTTCGTCAGACCTGCATGACTGTGCTGCCCGTCGTCTGTCTGGAAATGCTGCGGCTGCTGCGCCGGGGCCTGAAAAAGGAGCCCCTTCTCCCCCGCGAAGCCCGCAGGCCGCTGATCCGCGCCGCCGCATACGCCGCCGCAAACTTTCTCGGGGTCCTGACGGCACGCTTTGTCCCGGCGAAGCAACACACCATCTATTATGGGCAGTCGCTCTTGGAGGGCGCCCCCCTCCGGGAAAAGCTGCACGAAATCCACACCGCCTTCTCCGTTGTCAGCGGCTTCGATTCCGTCCGCACGGGAAGCGCGCGGGGCTTTTTCCTGCTCATGTTCCTGTTTTGCTGGGGACTTGTCCTGGCGGCAGCCTGGCTGGTCATTCTCCGATATCGCCGCAAGGACGAGGCGGATGCCGCCTGCTACTGGCGGCTGAGCTTGATCGCCTGTGTCGGCGTGCTCGGCGCCTTTCTGTTCACGCGCGTGAGCCTGCGCGCGATCTACCTGTTTCCGCTCTATTTCCTTCCGGCGCTGTCGCTCGTGCTGATTGCACGGCATATCAGCTCCAGACGGTTTTATCTTCTGGCCGCCCTGCTGCTGTGTCTGACGTCCGCGAATCTCTATTTCAGCTACCATGAGGACATCGCGGTCCTCTCCCGCACGGAGCCCAGCAGCAGAGAACAGATCTGTCAATACGCCATGGACAACGGCTACGAATTGGTCTACGGCTCGCAATCCCATACCGCGCCGCAGATCGCGCTCTTTTCCGACGGCGCGCTGATCGCCGGCTGCTGGCAGGAGGATATCCCTTTTAAGCTCTCTCCCCATATCAACATCCGGGACATTTATTCTTTCGACGACTATCGCCGCGCTGTTTTTGTGTTCACGAACCATGAGATCAATGCCGGGATTTTGGAGGAGGCGGCGGCGAACGGAGCCGATATGACCTTCCGCGGACAGTACGGAAGCTATTACGTCTACACCTCCTCGCAGCAGCTGCTCTACCCCATCACCAACACCATCGACTGGGGTCCCTTCCGCGACGAGTATTGATCCGAAGGCATAAAGATCCGCCGCCAGCGGCGCAATGTCATTTGACATTGGCCGCGTGGCGGCGGATTTTTTGTTATGTAGTTTGCTTACACAATGCGCCGGGCTTCAAAGCCGCGGTCTGCATAGTGGCCGGCAAGCTCAGTGATCACGACGCCGGTGGCGGAGTTCTGTGCGTGCACAAACTTCCCGTCGCCGATGTAGATGCCGGAGTGCCCGATATAGCTGCTGCCCGAGTAGAAGCAGAGAATATCGCCGGGCTGGAGCTGATCGGCGCTGACGGCAACGCCGTTGCGCGCCTGGTCCTGGGCCACGCGGTTGAGCGTGTAGCCGAAGTGCTTGTAGGTGTAGTAGACAAGGCCGGAGCAGTCAAAGCCGGTGTCGGGAGACATGCCGCCCCAGCTGTAGTTATAGCCCACATACTGAAGAGCGAAGTTGGCAATCTGCTGGCCCTTCTGATAGCTGCTGCCGGAGAGGGTGGTGCTGTCGCTGCCGGCGCTGCCCGTGCCTACGGCATTGCCCGCGTTAAAGCTGCCCTCCTTGACGAACTGCGAGTAGATAAAGCCCGCCTGTCCGTTGTAGATAACCGCCGTCCAGTCGCCGCTGGTGCCGGTAATGGTCACCTTGTTGCCGTAGTAAAGCTCATCCAGAATCGAAGCGGTCATGGATGCGCCGCTGCGCATACGCACGTTGTTGCCGCTGACATAGCCTTCCTTGTTCTCCACCTTCACGACCGGCGTGGGCGTGGCGGTCGGGGTAACGGTCGCCACGGGCTGGGGTATGCCGCCGGCGCCGGTATTTGCGCCGGAATTGGTACTGGTGACCAAAACATAGGCAGAGTGCACATAGCCGAAGACGCCGTTGATCAGGCAGGCTGTCCAGTCCCCGGATGTCCCGACGACCTGCAGGGCCATGCCGCGGTTATAGGAGTCGATGATCTGGTAGTTGGTCCCGGGGCCTGTCCGGAATCGGACATAGTCGCCGTTGATGATGCCCTCGGCCTGCACAGCGGCAGCGTTTGCCGTCGCAGCAGGGCTGGCACTGGGCGCGGGGGTCGCCGACGCGACCGGCTTCGGCGCAGCCGTCGCCGGAACGACGATCTCCACCGGCTCATCCAGATAGGGGTCATAGCTTGTTATAACGGTCGTTCCGCCTCCGCCGGAAGCAGTCTCATCGCTGACGGTGACCATCTCGCCCAGCGTCACATAGTCGGCATACATATAGCCGCTGCGCCCGTCTATCACACAGGCCAGCCATGCGCCGGAGCTGCCGACCACAACGAGGGACTTGCCCTTGTTGTACTCGCCAAGAACCGAGTAAGTCGAACCGGGGCCGCTGCGGAAGCGGACATACATGGCGTTGACCGTACCGGACTGACCGGTGGCGGCCGCGGACGGAGCGGGGGTCGCCGCGGGCTGCTCAGTCGCCTGCGGCTTGGTTGTCACAGGCTTTGGCGTTGCCGCAGGCTGGGGCTGCTCTGCCGGCTGCTGGTTCGTGTCGGTATTCACGGGAGTATTGTCGATCGGATGGCTGACCGGTTCGTCAACATAGTCGACCACACCGCCGTAGATATCGCCGCCCAAATGCACATACTGCACATCCCACTGCTCTTCCTCCTCCAGTTGAAGGAAGGCCGCGGACATGAAACCTTTCACGCCGCCGTATTCCACGGCATACCAGGTTCCGTTGGAGCGGTCCGTGACATTGACCCGCGCGCCGTATGGCAGGCAGTCAATCACACGGTAGTTGGTGCCGGGCCCCTCGCGCACGTTGATGTCGCTGCCGGTGAGCACCGCGCTCTCCGCATAGGCGGGCACGGATAACATCGAGCCGATCAGCAGCATGCACAGAAGCGTCCGCAACAAGTTCTTGCGCATTGAACACAGATCCTTTTTTCTTTTTTACCTGGAGGCAAGCGCTCGCTCCAACCACACGGCGGCCACGTCCATGGCGTTATACAGGCTGTCCTTTTCCGCCTTCTTGACGATCCGGTCGCGGGACTTGATCCCGGAATCCGTAAGCTGAAGCTGGATCGAAACCTTGGTGGCGACGTCCAGATCGCCCACCTTCTTGGTGTCCAATATCTGCAGCATGATGATATACTTATCCGCAAAGCTGCCGTAATAAATGATATTGTCCTTCCTTTGGAGAGGATGTCCCTTATACTCCAATACCTTAGCCAAAATAAGCACCTCCAGATTGTGTAATCGAATTGTAACTCATATTATCAATTTTGTCAATTCCAAATCTCGTTTTGCAAATAATTGCCAGTTTTGCGCTGTTTTCCCGGTGTCAGCCGAGATAGGGGTCGTAGGCGCCGCCATTCCCGCCGCCGAGGTAGATGTCGCCGCCGTATTCGCCGGTGCTGGTCGTGCCGCCGTAGCTGTCATTGCCGGGCTGATAAGCGGGGGTATCGTACACGCCGAAAATACCGGTGTTGCCGCCCAGCTGCGGATAGGTGAAGGGCGTATAGCCCAGCCCCTCGTGTATGGGCGCCATCACCTTGCGCCACAAGCGCGAGGCCGGGTTGCCGCTGATGTGGATGACCTCCGGGATATCAAAGCCCGTCCAGACCGCGGCCACATAGTACGGCGTGCAGCCGACAAACCAGCGGTCCTTATAATCGCCGGAGGTGCCGGTCTTGCCCGCCACAGGCACGGACCACAGCGCGGCCTCGGTGCCGGTGCCGTTTTCCACACCGTTTTGCATCATATAGGTCATGGTGTAAGCGGTATTGGGCTTAAACGCCTGGATGGTGTTGGGCGCGTTGTCGATGACGACGTTGCCCTCGCTGTCGGTCACCATGGAATAGCTGCGGCCGTAGGTGAAGATGCCGTCGTTGACAAAGGCGCAATAGGCCTGCGCCATTTCGCGCACGGTGATGCCGTTGGTCAGCTGCCCCAGAGCCATGGGCGCGTAGTCGCAGTCGGTCGGAATCAGGCTTGTCACGCCGAGGCGGGTGGTCAGATAATCGTATGAGGTCTGCGGGCCCATGGGCAGCTTATCCACGATCTGCGCCGCCACGGTGTTGAGCGAATATTGCAGGGCGCTGTAAATGCTGACCACGCCAAAGTACTGGTTGCTGTCGTTGGCGGGGAACCAGCTGGTGCCCCGGAGACTGAGCCCCGGTTCATCCAGTACGAGCGTGTCGGGCGTGATCAGGCCGAGGTCGACCGCCGGGCCGTAGGAGGCGATGGGCTTGATGGACGAGCCGGGCGAGCGATAGGTGCCCGTGGCGCGGTTGAGGCCGAAGTTGATGGTCTTCTCCCCGACACCGCCGGCAATGGCGAGAATGCGGCCGTCATAGGGGTTCATGACCACGATGGCGCTCTGGAACTGCTGGCTGCCGCCGGCGTAGGGGATGTTGTCGAGATTGGTATAGACCGCATCCACACTGGCCTGCACGCCGGTATCCAGGCAGCAGAAAATCTGATAGCCGCCGTTATACAGCAGGGTACGCGCGGTGTCGCGGCTGATGCCCTTGAGCTTCATCAGGTCATTGGTGACATCGTCGATGACCATCTCCGTGTAGTAGGACATGATCTCCTGGGTATATTCCTCGCCCGGTGAGCGCATGAATACCAGTTCCTCCGCCACAGCCTGCTCATATTCGCTGTGGGTGATGAAGCCCTGATCGTACATCTCGCGCAGGATCGTCTCCTGGCGGTTTTTGTTGTTTTCCTCGTTATAAAAGGGATCGTAGTAGGTGGGCAGGTTGGTGATGCCGACAATGGCGGCGCACTCGGCCATGGACAGGTCCGACACGTTCTTGCCGAAGTAGGTCTGGGCCGCGGTCTGCACGCCCCAGCAGCCCTCGCCGAAGTACACGGCGTTGAGATACCATTCCATGATCTCCTGCTTGTCGTACTTTTTCTCCAGCTCCAGCGCGCCGAAAATCTCCGTCAGCTTGCGCTGAATGGTGATTTCATCCTCGCCGGTGAGGTTTTTGATCAGCTGCTGGGTAATGGTGGAGCCACCGTAGCTTGTCTCCATACGGGCAAACATCTCCACAAAAGCGCCCGCCGTCCGATACCAGTCGACGCCCTTATGCTCATAAAAGCGCTTATCCTCAATGGAAACCAGGGCCTTCTCCATGTACCAGGGGATGTCCTCATAGTCGACCCAGACGCGGTTCTCCTTGCCGGAGAGGTTGACAAGCTCATGCCACTCCGACGCTGCGTCCTGATACCAGATGGTGCTGGACTCGTTGAGCTTGAAATCTTCCAGCGACAGGTCAAGATTCGGCGTCAGGCAGGTCTTGACATAGTAGGCAAAGACGCAGGCAAACATCATCCCCGTCACCAACAGGATCAGCAGCACGGTGCCGATCACCTTGAACACAGAGCTGACCGCGCCGGAGGCCACGTCAGCGGTGACGTCGACGGCCTTCAGCATCAGGCGGCCTGCCTTTTTCGCTGTCTGCCGCCCCTTGTTTTCGGGCACGGCCGCTTCCATTTTATCCGTATTGTTCATTCGATCCGTATTATTTTCATTCATGGAAATATCCGACGCCTCCCTTTCCGCAGCTTTGCGGCGGTATCGTCAGCGCCAAAGGGCGCAGTACAGTTAGTTTATTCCAATACTAAAGTAATATTATACCATACTCTCCGAATTTACGGTAGAGGAAATGTAAACTTTTTTCCTCACGTATATTTTGCGCCGTCGGAGGCATACTGCTGACAGGAAAGATAAACCAACAGAAAGGGGCTGATGGCATGAAGCTCAAGCTGACCCTGCTGCTTTGCCTGATGAGCGTGGCGGCATTTTGCGTCGGCGGCGCCTGGCGGAGCCTGAATCGGAGTCAGGCGGCGGCGCTGCCGGAGGAGGTCGCAGCCCGCTTTGTGGGGCGGGAGGACAGCGCGGCCTATTTCCTGCGTGACAGCAGCGGCTATGTGGCCGTTTACGGCGGGCGCCGGGAACGCACGCCCCTGGTTGTGACCAAGATCGAGACCGCCGCCCTGCGGGGTACGGACCGCCTCCTGCTGCAAAAAGGAATCCCGGTTTCCGACGGGGGCGAGCTGCTGTTGCTGCTGGAGGATCTTGGCTCGTAAAGCTATTGATTTCTGCGCGCTCTTGGTATACAATAAAGACAGCCCGAACAGGAGGTTGAACACATGAGCGAAGCATTTGGCAGCGACTTTATCACCATCATTGACGACGACGGCGCGGAATTTGAACTGGAAGTTCTCGACTCCATGGATTACAAGGACCAGACCTTCGTGGCCTTCCTGCCCGCCAATATGGATGAAGAAGATCCCGATTACGGCATCATTATCCTGCGCTCCATCATCGACGAGAACGGGGACGAGCTGTTCGAGTCCATCGACGACGATGACGAGCTTCAGGACGTGTACGAGCATTTTGCCGTCCTTCTCTTTGACGACGAGGACGAGGAATAAGTTTCCGCATATGCGGAAGCGTCGGGGCATAGAGTGTTAGTGCCCCGGCGGGACTTGTATGAGACAATCCCTGCTGTGTGCGTGTCGTCCACGGGACCCTGTGGCTCATTAAACCCACATCTCTTATAAGGGATGCCGATTTGAATCTGCGGATTGCAGGCCTCCCGGATCGTCCGGACGTTGGAAGCAGCGAAACAGAACTTAGGCGACCCACCTGCCTTTGTGTGCAGGTTATAATTGAGCCAGCACGGCATTTGCGGGGTCTTCCTCCGGGGCAACCCGGAGGAAGTTTTTTTATTGATACAAAACCCGGTTTCAGCGGCCGATTTCCCGTCAGGCTTTCTTTTCAGTTTATTTTCGTATGTTAATTTATTATCTCATCGTATCTGTACTGAGAGGAGAAGGCCCCTTGGCAAGGAAAGGAAGAGACCGGCTGTCCACCGCCCTGCGCTGGCAGTGGCGGCATAACCGCGCACCCTTCGTGACATGGCTGGTGCTGCGCTTTTTGGTGCTGGTGGCGCTGGTGCGCTCGGCCATGCAGGGTTATTATGAAAATGTATTCACATGCCTGCTGGTGCTGGCGCTGTTCATGCTCCCCTCCATCATCCAGCAGCGGCTCGGGGTCAGCTTCCCCTCCGCCCTGCAGATCGTCATTCTGTGCCACATCTTCGCCTCGGAGATCCTGGGAGAACTGGCCTGCTATTACGTCAATGTCCCCTTCTGGGACACCATCATGCACACCGTGTGGGGCTTCCTCTGCGCCGCCGTCGGGTACGCGCTGGTGGATATCCTCAACCGAAACAACCCCGGACGCTTCCACCTCTCCCCCGCTTATCTCGCCATCGTAGCCTTCTGCTTCTCTATGACGATCGGCGTGCTGTGGGAATTCATTGAATTTGCCGCCGACCGCCTGTTTCTGATGGATATGCAGAAGGACACGGTCATCACGCAATTTTCAAGCGTTCTGCTCGACGCCACCCACAGCAACATCCCCGTTCCCGTCACCGGGATATCCGACGTCGCGGTCAACGGCGAAAGTCTCGGGCTCGGCGGCTATCTGGACATCGGACTGTTCGACACCATGGAGGACCTGTTCGTCAACTTCCTCGGCGCGGTGACCTTCGCCCTGATCGGCTACTTCGACGCGAGAAAGCACGCGGGCCATGGCGTTTCCACGCGCTTCATCCCGCGCCTGGCCGAGGATGTTGCGGATTCGGTGAGTCAATAGTTTACATAATTTTATTGACGTAATCACCGGCTTCGTCATTGAACGGAGCCGGTGATTTTTTATCGCCGTCTCTTGCGACGTTCACAAAAAAGAACGGGAAAGTTCGCTGAAAATCAGCACTTCTTGCCTCTTGTATTTTTGAATACGCGGCGATATAATGCCTAGGCTTTGAGCAAATCGTCCGATCAACATAGAGAGAGGGTGCGGGTATGAACAACGAACACGATCTGACGACCGGCAGCATCATGGGTAAGCTCTCGCATTTCTTCTTCCCTATCCTGTTCGGCATGCTGTTTTTCCAGCTGTATAACACGGTGGACGCCGTGGTGGTGGGCCGCTGTGTCGGTCCGGCGGCGCTGGCCGCCGTGGGGGGCAGTCCCGCCGTTATCACCAACCTCGTCATCGGCTTTTTCAACGGTCTCTCCTCCGGGGCCACCGTCATTACCTCCCAGTACTACGGCTCCCATGACGACGAACGCATGAGCCAGGCCGTGCATACCATCCTCTGCTTCTGCCTGATCGCGGGCGTTGCGCTGACGGTCCTCGGCTGGATCACGGCGCCCTGGGCGCTGCGGGTCGTGAAGACCCCGGCGGACATTATGGGTGACTCCGTCACCTATTTGCGCCTCTACTATCTCGGCGCGACAGCCATGCTGCTGTTCAATATCGGCTCCGGCATCCTCCGCTCCGTGGGCGACTCCCACTGGCCGCTGGTCTTTCTGGCCGTCTGCTGCGGGCTGAACATCGCGCTCGATCTGCTGTTTGTGGCCGTCTTCCACTGGGATGTGGCGGGCGTGGCATGGGCCACGGTGCTGTCGCTGACGGTGAGCGCGGCGGCTCTGCTGCTGCACCTGAGCCGTCAGGATGGTCCCTGGCGCTTTCACTGGCGGGCGCTGCGGATTCATCTGTCCTCGCTGCGCCGTATCCTTTATATCGGCGTACCCTCGGCCGTACAGGGCGCCATGTACTCGCTCTCCAACCTCCTGCTGCAAACGGCTATCAACAGCTTCGGCACCACCGTGGTGGCCGCCTGGACGGCCATCGGCAAGTTTGACGGGCTGTTCTGGGTCACCAGCAATTCTCTCGGCTCGGCCATCTGCACCTTTGTGGGGCAAAACTTCGGCGCCGGTCAGTATGACCGCATGCGCAAGGGCGTGCGTCAGTGGCTGCTGACCTCCTGCGGTGTCAGCGTGTGCCTGTCCGTGTTTATGCTCACGTTAAGCCGCTGGGCCCTCCTCCTGTTCACCAATGACGCGGACGTGATCCAGCTGGGCGTGACCATGCTGTGGTATTTCTCCCCCTATTATATTTTCTGGACCATCACGGAAATCCTCTCCAACTCCCTGCGCGGCGCGGGAGATTCCATCCGGCCCATGATAATCTGTCTGGTGGGTATCTGCCTGCTGCGGGTGCTGTGGATCCTGTTTATCGTCCCCCGGTGGAACACCGTCGCCGGTGTCAGCCTCAGCTATCCCTTTACCTGGATCGTCACCGCCGCGGTCTTTGCCATCTACTATCTGCGCGGCAACTGGCTCAAGCGCTGCATGGGCCATCTGCCCAACACGGCGAACTGATATAAAAATGCGTCGATGTGTTTCTCCACATCGACGCATTTTTATGTTTTGGGGAGGCTATAGAGCACGACCGGCCCCTCCTTGTCCCGGACGATCAGTCCCCGGCTGCAGAGATAATCCAGATGGGCCAGCGTCTCCCCCATGGCAAACCACTTCTGGCTCAAGGGAAAGTCCTCCCATGAATCGGCGCGGATATGCCAGTGCAGGCGAGAGGTCACATCGTAGGCCGTGATGGGACCGTGCTCGCCAATGACGGCCAGCGCCTGATCCAGCCGCCGCCGATGGTGGGCAAGCCGCTGGTCGACCCGCTGGGCCAGAGGGATGGAGCCCAGCTCCCGGTGGGAGGGCAGGGCCAGCTCCACCGGCAGGGCCGCCACCTTCTTCAGGCTTTCCATGTATTGCCCCAGCGCATCCTCCATAAAGGGTGTCCTCACGATGTTGGGCGAGATGCTGAACAGCACATGGTCGCCCAGGAAGATCAGCCTGTGCGCCTCGTCGTACAGGCACATATGTCCCACGGTATGCCCCGGTGTCAGCAGGCAGCGCAGTCGGTAGCGTCCGTAGCAGAGCAGATCGCCGTCGGACAGCTCCGTCACCGGGAACCAGGGGGAGCCATAGTGGAAGACGGGCCCCGTTCGGTTCAGCTCCTCCATCAGTGCCGGCGGCATTCCCTCCCTGACGCCGCGCACCTGCCTGGTGTTGGTTCCCTGAAACGCCGCGCAGAACACCGCGTAATCCGTGGCCGACATAAACAGGCGGCAGCCGAGCGCATGCAGCGCCGCGCCGTTGCCGGTATGGTCAGCGTGAACATGGGTAAAAAACACATCGGTGTTTTCCGGCCGCAGCCCAGCCTCCTCCATGCCCGCGCACAGCATTTCCCAGCAGCGGGGATGGCGAAAGCCGCTGTCGATCAGCAGGCAGCGGCCGCCGTCGTCCGGGCGGATCACATAGCAGTTGAGGGACTTGAGGGGTGTATCCGGCAGTTCGAGAGGAAATACATAGAGTTCTTCGGCAAGCTTGGTGAGCATGTGTTGTCTCCTGTGTCCTTTGCGGTTTTCGTTTTTGTTATCATATCATAGACATTCCCTATCCTGCAAGGACATTTCCAAACAGAAAAATCCTGACCGTTCCGTCAGGATTTTTCGCAAAAGCGCCGTCGCGTTATTTTCTGTGCAGGACCCTGGTCAGCAGGCCCTTTTTCTCCGGCTTCTTCTCTTCAACCAGCAGGTCGCCGAAGCCGCTGGGCCCGATGTACTTGAGCACCGCCACCTGCGGCTCCATCCCCGGCACGACCGTAAGCGTGTCCGTATCATAATAATGGATCATGTCCGGCGACTCGAAGTGATAGGCAAACTCCTCCACCGTTTCCAGCCGGTGGCCGCCCATGCCGTTATGCCGGTAATGCATGGGGATGATGACGTTGGCCATGATCTCATCCATGGCACGTTTGGCCTCCTGGGAGGGCAGGGCTGTGGCTGAACCGGCGCATACCATCGCCACGTCCGGCGCGTACAGCTGGGTGATCTGTCCGCCGTCGAGCTGGGTGCCGAGATCGCCCAGGTGCACCAGCTTGAGGCCGTCGACCTTGATGATGTGCATCAGGGTAAAGCCGCGCCAGTTCCCCATTTTGAACTCATGCGGGGCCTGGATGGCGGTGATTTCAAAGGGGCAGTCGGATTCCGGCCGACCGGAGAGCTCCACGCCCTCGCGGTAGTTGTGTCCGTAATGCTCATGGCTGATCAGCAGCTTGTCCGCCTTGACGTGCAGCTTGGGATAGCCGTTGATATAGTCGCTGTTGTAAGGGTCGATGATCAAGGTGTAGTCATCCTTGCGGATGGCAAAGCAGGCGTGTCCCAGCCATTGAATCGTCAGCGCCATAGGGTACTCCTTTCCGCGCAGTCCACCGCGCCCCGCGTTGTTCTTCAACCTATGCACGCGGTAGCTTTGATTGTAGCACAGTCGGCGCCATTCGTCCAGTCTTTTCAAGGCTCACATATACTCCACAAATTGTCACCTGCTGGGTTTTGAACTTTTCCTCGCTTCAAAAATCCTTTTATGTTAGTAATTCACAAAAAATATAATAAATTTAAGAAAAAGTTGAAAAGGAACACAAATTTACCTTGAGAATTTAAGAAAAAAGTATTGTAATATGGTGTAGGAAAATGAACTGAATGGCAAAACTGAATAATGGCTAAGAGTGATTTGACGTTTGAAGAAGTATTGAAGTTTGTTGAAGGGCTGCCGTTTGTTGAGTTTAAGAAGGCGTAAACAATTATAGGCTTCTTGAAGGCGATAGAGCCAAAAAGGTAGACGATGAAGACCTTGAAGCCTTGAAATCAGGGAAATATAGAATGTAAACAAGAGGGACTCGCATGAGCCCCTCTTGTTTTATATCCTATCGCCGTAAGGTAATGATTTGATATAATTCTCCATGAATTTCCAATCTGGTTCACCATCTGGTGAAACGGGAAGTTTCAATGAAATGTTGGAAACCAAATCTCGTCTCATCTTGCGACCATAATTATATTTTACTGAACATTCGAATACCAACAAAGTTTTAAAAAATAGCAGTTCTGCTATATTCCATTTTCTTGTTATTGGATACATACCTTGGACATGAGCAAAACCTACGAATGGATACGGCTGAAAGAAAAAAGTATTTCCCACCGTAGTATCGCTGAAGGTAATTATATTTCCTTCTTCAGTTGGTGGAAAGTCACAAAACCCTACTATTCCATTATTTTCAGCAGAGTTCGTAATCAAAGGCGTGCCACTTTCTACACAGTCCTTAGACGATAATCCATCAATCGCTTTTGTTGGATGTATATCGAAAAAATCACCTACTCTAAACTCTTTCCATTCATGTGTATTAAAATCAAGAGCGTTCCCTTTTTGTGGTTGAAGAACTGGATACTTACCTGCATTAACAAGATAGCTACAATAGCCGTTGATTGTTTTCTGAAAATCCAACTCTGACAAACGGCCATAATCAGTCTCCATATAAGCTTCACAAAGCCATTCGTCTTCCCAACTTACTCTTCTTACTGCTGAATATCCAATTTCTTCTTTGTTATCTCGGTAGAGATCAAGCCATTTTTTACGAATTTCTTGCCACCGTGATTCGCCTGTGGCTTTATCCATCTGTTCTACCCTTCCAAGATTTTTCTTCTTTTTAAAGCCATCTTCTCTACAAAAACCGAAAAATGTGCTTTTGCGTGGTTTTCCAGGGATATACTTGATTTCTTTTAGTTCTCCATTCTTTTTGTAAATTTCAACTTCTTGAATGCTGTCGAAGTGAGGTTTCCCTAAAGTAAATAACATACAGCATGCTACTGCTGATGCACCAGGATAGAAAACATCTGATGGGAGAGAAAACACTGCATCAAGGGTGTTGTGAGTCAGCATAAGTCGCTTATAATCTTTAATTATACTGTCTGTTCCGATTGCACATGCAACTGGAAGCAAAACAGCCATCTTCGATATATGCTCGTTGTTTTTTCCACCGATTTTGTTAACAGCTTCAGCAATATAATTAACGAAATAAAACCCTTTTGATGGGTCTCTTGTATCATTACTGCCCCATTGTCTAGTGTATTCCTTTGGAAACACATTTTTAGAACCATTATATGGTGGATTCATCAAAACAACCGTTGGTTTTGCTTCGTTTATAATCCAATTTTCTCTATTGAAACAGTTGTCGAGAACCACATTACTATTTCCATCAGAGTGAAGAAGCATATTAGTTGTGGCAAGACCAAACACATCTTCGGAGTATTCTATCCCATAAATATGTTCTTTCTTTACGATTTCAGCTTTGTCCTTTGATTCAGCTTCATTTAATTCTTTGGTCATAGCACGAACCAAAAAAGAACCAGATCCACAAGTTGGGTCTAATACCCTAGTATTACTGTTAACATCGGTTATTTCTGTCATGAACTCACAGATATGGTCAGGAGTAAATGCTTGATTCTTGTCTTCCCTATAAACATACTTGTTGAAAGTCGTAAAGAAGAGGTTCAGTAGGTCTTGACCAGCAGTGCTCCTGTCGTTAATAAACGGAAGAATACCAGTTTCGATATCTGTGAGAATCTTACGGAGAGTTGCAACGTCCATTTTTCTTACAGCTTGATCTTCTAAGACCTTGGTATCTAACAGAGAAATCTTTTTAGCCTTTTGTATATTATCCTCTAATAAACCTTCAAGCTTCCTCCTGATAGCGTTTAGGATGTCCTCGGTTTCCTTGTCAGGAGAATCGTGTTTTAACCCATTTTTCAAAGCTAAAAGACAAGTCCCAACAAATTGACTGCGAATACTTTCTTTCACACCAGCCTTATCCAGCTCTTTGTTAAGATTATAAGTATTTTGGAGAACTTTCTCTTTGTTGTTAACTTTTGGCTGGAATATATCCTCATATTCATCAATACTGATGATAACGGTGTGTTTATAGTCAACTGTTTCATCAGAAACATAATGAACCCATGTTTTTATATCATCGTTGTCGGTGTTCGCAAGAATCGCAATGATTTTATTCTCTGGGAAAAGACCTTTCTCGTATTTTACATACGCACTTAACTGAGCCTCAGCAGTAGGTTCTTTTGAAAAATCAGCTTTTGTTTCAATTAACACTGAAACTCCATTTTTATGAAATCGCAAATCAAGGATTTCGGCTTTGCTCTTTTTTCCATAATCTATAGGGCTAAATGTAAGCCCCTTGTCCTTGTAAGCCTTTTTATATGAGAATTCATCATTTTCAACGTTAGATACAAGCCATTTTCTACCGATGGAATTAATAATATCGATCCGTTTCATTTTGGTGAAACCTCCTCAAAAAAACAAACTATACATATCTCCACTTTGTTAGAATAAAGAAATGCATAGCGTTTGTCAAAAATTTTTTACACGTTCTTCTTTTCCATGAGCTTAAGAGCCTTAGCTCCCTTTTCTGTGAGTTTATACCTACTCCGTCTAGGAACAGAAATGAAACCCTCGTCCTGCAACTCATTTAATATCTCGTTGGTTTTGAGCTTTGAGATATGCATTGTGTCTCCTATGTCCTGTTGAGACATGGAAACAACCAACTCACCTTTGATTTCTGTTTGGTGAGTAGATAAGAACTTAAGCATATTGTATCGCTCGTTACCGAAGAATTCCAAAGTGAATTCCAAATGAATCAGCTCCTTATTAAGAACTGATTGAATTATACCTTATTTTTGATGTTTTTCTCAACAGTAATTTGGTGTATTTATCTGCACTAAACAAACATCATGCGCGGGCGCACCACGGAGGACGAAAACGGGCTGGTGTGGTAGAATGAGGATACACGGCACCAGACCGTTTTTTCTTGCCGCTACGAGCGCGTTAAACAAACTGGTATTATGCTCTCCCCTTGAACCACGGACTGTCCCCGACCTCAATGAGGCAAGAGGACGTATAGCAAAGTGACTGCATTGGAGAGCGCGCCGTGATGACTGGTAAAGGAGCGTATATCCATGGAGGTCGTCTATCGGTGTTGTTGTGGGATCGATGTGCATAAGAAGCTCATCGTAGCCTGTCTGAAAAAAGGCGGCAGACAAGAGCTGCGAGAGTTTGGCACAATGACCGGCGAAATCAAGGAGTTGGCCAACTGGCTGCTGGAGGCCGGATGCGAAATGGTCGCTATGGAAAGTACCGGGGTGTATTGGAAACCCTTGTACAATCTGTTCGAGCTTATGGATGTAAAAGCCATGATCGTGAACGCATCCCACATGAAAGCAGTCCCTGGTCGAAAGACAGACATGAAAGATGCGGAGTGGATCGCGGATCTTTTGCAGCACGGGCTGCTGAAAGCAAGCTTCATTCCCGACCGTGAACAGCGGGAGCTTCGTGAACTCACCCGTTACCGCAAAAGTCTGGTAGAGGAGCGCGCCCGGGAGCTGAATCGTTTGCAGAAGGTACTGGAAGGCGCGAACATCAAGCTCATGTCCGTCGTAAAAGATGTCAACTGCAAAAGTGCCCGCAGGCTTTTGGAGAAGATCGTTTTGGACGAGACGCTGGACAGTGAAACCGTTTCTTCGGTGATTCATCGCAATCTTCTGCCAAAACTTGAGGAAATCCTGCCTGCGGTTGAGGGGATTACCACTCCGTTGCAGCGGGCTTTGCTCTCCCAGATCATGGATCACATTGACGATCTGAGCCGCAGGATTGACAATCTGGATGAAATGGTAGAGCAATATATGGCGGAGTATGCCGAGGCTTTAGCAGCAATCAAGGAAATCCCCGGTATTGCCGAGCGCAGCGCACAGGTCATCCTTGCGGAGATCGGCACGAACATGGATCGTTTCCCAAGTGCAGAGCATCTTTGCTCCTGGGCGGGCATTTGCCCCGGTAATCGCCGAAGCGCAGGCAAGCGAAAAAGCGGAAGAACGAATAAGGGAAATATGGCGCTGAAGACAACTCTGGTTCAATGCGCTCAATCGGGGAAACAGGTCAAAGGCTCATATTATTCCGCTCAGTTCCAACGCATAGCTGCACGCCGAGGGAAGAAGAGGGCGACCGTCGCCGTCGCTCACTCCATGCTGATTGCCATCTACCATATCCTCAAGTACAAGGTTCCGTTTCGAGATCTCGGTTCCGCTTACTATGACAACTTCAACCGAGAGCATAAGATCAACGCTTATCTAAAGCGCTTACAAGCCTTGGGCTGGGATCCTGCCTCCGTACCTATTTCCGCCTGACATACCGCTTTTTGTTGCGCCCGGCATTACTCAATGGCGGGCTGTTTTGTCATGCCCGCGAGCTATATTTGTTTTCATAGCAACGAAAAATCGGTAAAGAAAGAATTATGAATTCTCAACGTAGTTTTGTTCATAATTAGGTTGATTTTCTCTAATATGTTCTGAAAAAGCCCTTGATTTTGCTGTAAATGTAAGAATATTCCAGTTAGCGTGCCTGTTTATCAGGTGACGCTAACTGGAATATATAACAAGGCTCCGCTCAAGAAAACGGACGAGGAACGCCCTGGTGCCCTCAAGGTCGTGCACATACAGGGGCACCGTGCGCTCAACTCCCCTTATTCTTTTATCTTATACCTCTAAGGGCTCCTGCGCAAGGCCGCCTTTTCCGCCCAGCTCGGCGTAGGTTCTGCGGATGATCACAAACGCGATCAGGAAGGTCAGCACATCCGCCGTCGGGAAGGAATAGAGCAGGCCGTCCAGCCCGAAAAAGCGCGGCAGCAGGATCGGCAGCAGCACGCCGAATACGATCTCGCGGATCAGGGAGATCGCCATGGAAAGCCCCGCCTTGCCCAGCGCCTGGAGGTAGATGAAGGTCCCCTTATTGACCATGGCCAGCACCATCATGCAGAGGTATACGCGGAAGCAGCGGATGGCAAAAGCCGTGTAGTAGGCGCTCTCGTTGCCCGCGCCGAAAATTCCGATCAGCTGCCGCGGCAAAAGCTCCACGATCAGTAGCGCCACGAAACCGACAGCGGCCTCGCAGCCCAGCAGATAGGTAAACAAGGTTTTCGCCCGGTCCTTTCGCCCCGCGCCGATGTTGTAGCCCACCACCGGGATACAGCCCGCGGCCAGACCGACGGAGATGGAAATGGCGATCTGGAAAAACTTCATCACGATGCCCAGCACCGCCAGCGGAATCTGCGCGTACTCCGCCTGTCCGAACACGGGGTCGAGCGCACCGTATTTGGTGCACATGTTCTGCACGGCCGCCATGGAAATCACCAGAGAAATCTGGGACAGGAAGCTGGTAACGCCAAGGACCAGGAAGCGGCGGATCAGTTTCCAGCGCAGCGTGAAGCTGTCACGGCTGAGCTTTACCGCCTTCATATGCAGCAGATACCAGACCGCCAGCGCCGCCGTCAGGATCTGACCGATCACGGTCGCCACCGCAGCGCCCATCATGCCCAGCTTCAGCGGGAAGATGAAAATGGGGTCCAGGATGATGTTGGTCACGGCGCCCAGCACCGTGGACAGCATGGCGAATTTCGGGCTGCCGTCGGAGCGGATGATGGGGTTCATCGCCTGCCCGAACATATAAAACGGAATCCCCAGCGTGATCCAGAAGAAGTACTCCCGGGCACAGGTGAAGGTTTCCTCGTTCACCCGGCCGCCGAAGAGGGTCAGGATCGGGTCCATGAGCAGAAGGTAGATCACCGTCAGCACCACGCTGCTGATCAGGCAGAGCAGCACCGCGTTGCCGATGCTGCGATGGGCGTCGTCCTGCCGTCCCGCTCCGAGGGAGATGCTCACAAAGGTACACGCGCCGTCACCGATCATCACCGCAATCGACAGCGCCACCACCGTCAGCGGAAAGACGACCGTATTGGCCGCGTTACCGTAGGAGCCGAGATAGTCGGCGTTGGCGATGAAGATCTGGTCGACGATGTTGTACAGCGCCGCCACCACCAGCGAGATAATGCAGGGCACGGCGTATTTGCGCATCAGCGTGCTCAGCTTCTCCGTTTCAAGAAAAGCATTTGATTTGTGCTCCAAGGTTCTTCCTCCTGTTCCAAACCGGGCATCGTACCCGTTGCGGGTATCATGCTCTTTTCCCAAAAAAGAAAGTGCGCGGCGAAGTCGGATTTACGCTTTCGCCACACACTGACGGGGATTATATCGCTTGAAACTCCGTTTGTCAAATGTTTTTTCCTTCGGTTGACGGCAAAATCTCCTTCATCCGTGAACAAGCCCCTCCTGCGCCGGGCCGGAAATCAAATGGCCGAAGCGGTCGAATCTCGAGCCGTGGCAAGGGCAGTCCCAGCTGCGCTCATCCGGATTCCATTCCAGCTGACAGCCCATGTGCGGACAGCGGATATCAACGGGATAGACGCGCCCCGCCTCATCCTTATACACGCCGAGCTTCTCACCGTTGAGGAAAACGACGCCGCCATGACCGGCCGGAAGCTCCGCCGCCCGCTCCGCCGGAATTTGGAACAGCTGTCTGGCAAGTCCCTTGACCGCCTGCCCGCCTTCCTCCGCCGTCCCGGTAAGCGTCGCGGCATTCAAACGCCCCGGATCAAACACCTCTGCCCAGGGGCTTTTATCGTGGCAGATCATATCCCGCAGCAGCAGGGCCGAGACCATCGCGCTCGTCATCCCCCATTTTTGGAAGCCGGTTGCCACGTACCAGTTCGGGCGGCTGTCCGCATAGCGTCCGATATAGGGTACGCCGTCCGCGGTTATGCAGTCCTGCGCGGACCAGTGCGCGACCTCCCGGCTGCCGGGAAACCATTCCCCTGCCTTCTGCCGCAGCAGTTCATAGCGCCCGCCTGCGCTGTTATCCCCGCAGCGGTGGCCCCCGCCGCCCAGCAGGAGCAGGCTTCCCCGGTTGCGGAAGGAATACCCGCCCGGCTGATCTCCGATCCACATCCCGTCTACCTGGGCTGCGTTTTCCAGCGCCAACACATAAGAGCGCTCCTGGTGCATCCGGGCAAAATACAATCCGGGAAAGTTCACGAAGGGATAGTGGCACGCGAAGACGATCCGCTCGGCGCGGACCGTGGCGTCCGCCGTCTGCAGCGAATCCTCCTCGACGCGGAGCACCGGGGTGTTTTCATAAATCGTCAAGGGCTCCGCCATGTGCTTTAAGAATTTCAGCGGATGAAACTGCGCCTGGTGTGTAAAACGGACCGCGCCGGCAGCAGGAAACGGAAGCCTGGTCCCGCATACAAAAGAGGCCGGCAAGCCCAGCGACGCGGCAGCCTCGGCTTCCGCGCGGAGTCGATCCGCGTTGTCGCCATATACATACGCGTCCCGTTCTTCCCATTCGCACGCGATTGCCTCGTCCTCTATGATCCGCCGGTATTCCGCGATGGCCGCTTCATTGGCCATGGCATACTGCCCTGCCTTATCCTTGCCCAGGGTCTTTATCAGCTCCTGATAGATCATTCCGTGCTGGGAAGTGATCTTTGCCGTCGTATTGCGTGTCTGGCCGCCGGCGATCCGGCCCGCCTCCAGCACAACGACCCGGCACCCCGCCCTTTGCAGCGCGGAGGCGGTCAGTATTCCGGCAATCCCCCCGCCGATGACGGCAATCTCTGTTTTCATATCCCTGCGCAAAGGCGCTCTTTCTTCGATGTGGCAGGTCTGTGACCAGATAGAATCCATAGTACTCTCCTGTTTTCTTGCAATGATGGGAATGCCGCCCCGAAGGGCGGCATCGTCACAACTCAGTCAGATCGGCGTCCGGGATATCGTTTTGCAGATTGTCCCGCGCAAGATCCGTATCAATGGCCGGGTAAGCGTCCGACGCAATGGGCTTCTCTGTATGGTAGACCTTCTGGATCGACCCTCCGGTTCCGCTGATGATGGGTCTTGCTTTCTCCTTGCCGTGCTTAGCCTTCCCCTGCAGCTCCGGAACGGGCTCAAGCTGGTTGCGCGGCTGCGTGTGCGTCCACTCCGGGCGTTTCATTCCTTTCTTTGGCATTGCTCTTTCACCTCTGTATTATTTTGATACTAGTTTCCTATTAAAAGCAGACAAAGTCTACTTTTAATAGCGCGTAAGCGCGTCGGAAACTGTAGGATAAGTCATCTGCGCTTTCGCGCTGATGGGCGACGCATCAGGCGGCGCCTTTTCAATAAAATGTGTCTACTTTTTCTGGAAAATAGTATGACATGGAGCATGCAAAATATACGCCGCAGGCGGCTGACTGCTCATCAGCATAAAAACGGCACGCCGGGAGGGAGCGTCCTCCGGGCGTGCCAAAACGATTCTTTGATATATAGGCGGGAATGATGTCATGCCTGCGCGCCGACGGTTTCTGCGCCGTGTGCCTGCTCCGCGTCGTCGGGGCCATCGCTGCGATAGCGCGCAAGGCGCACATCCACGATCCAGCACGCAAGCAGGAGGATCAGCATCAGCGGCGTCCACTTGTCGATCAGCACCATCGGCAGGCGCATGTTCTCCGTCAGGATAAAGACGACCAGGGCTGCGATCGTGATCACGAGCTCCAGCACAAGACCGATCCGGAAGCGGCGCAGGAATTTTTTCACCTTGTAACAGGCTTCCTCATCCTCGCCGGTTTCCTCGGCGTTGAGCGTTTCCCGGTTCTCGTTGGCCTTTTTCATCAGTCCGGCGCGGCCAAACTTCGCCTTCAGGTGCAGCAGTGGCAGCAGCAGATACGCCGTCATCAGCAGACAGATCAGGTTTACCAGCGCCCAGGCGGCGTCGCCATGGCTACCGCCGGTCGGACGGAACTGGTTAACAAACTGCGCAAGCGGCGGCCCTTCGTCCTCGATCTCCTCCGGCCCCCCGCCAGCCGGGGCGTTGATGGTCAGCGTGCCGGGGATATAGGTAACCACATAGTTGCCCTGGTACACCGCTCCTTCGGGCGTGATGGCATAGGTGCCGGGCTCTTCGCCGGGCTCGCGGGTCAGGGCGTAATTCACCAGATCATCGCCCAGCAGACCGCGCCCGTCGCCGTTGTCGGTCTCCGTCACAGCAGTGAACGTCGGGTCCTGTTCCCCCACGTTTTTGGCCGCGTCATTCGCTTCGACAGTCACAGGCCGGTAATTGACAGTGAGCGTGACCGTCGTCTGCACCGTCTCATAGCCCGCCAGCACCGCGCGCACCAGCACCCTGGTGCTGCCCACATTGGTCCGGCGCGGCACAACGGTCGTCCAGGTCACGCCGCCGTCGACGCTGTACTCAATGGCGGCGCCGGGCACGTTCACCGTCGCAGTGACCGCATGGGACACGCCGTCATAGACGCCTTCCCAGCCCGCGGCATTCAGGATCAGGGTGCCGACCGGCAGAATGGTCAGCGTACCGGTCTCATAGCTTACCGTGTAGTTGCCCTGCGTGGCGTCGCCGGTGGGCGTGATGGTGTAGGTGCCGATCTCCTCCCCGGCCTCACGGCTCAGCGTAAAGGTCACGGTATCGCCGTCGAGCGTGCCTTCGACCGTGGCGGTCAGCGTCGGATCGTTGTCACCGAAGGTCTTGCGCAGATCGTCGGCCGTAACGGTCACTTCCCGGGGCTGCACACGCATGGTCAGCGTGCCCTCCGCGCCGCCGCTCTCCTCGTTAAAGGCGCGGACATAGACCGTCAGCGCGGTCACATTGCCCTCGTCGTCGCGCAGCACATCGCGGACGCTGGGCGGTGTGGCGCTCCAGTTTTCTCCGTCCGTGCTGTACTCAATAAGGGTGCCGTCGGGGAGATTGACCTCTACTGCGGGGGAATGGCTCTCGCCGTCGTAGAGCTCGTCATAATCCTTCAGCCGCAGATCCAGCAGCGTGCGCTCGGTCATAGTGGCAAAGAGCACCAGGCGGCCGCTGGTGGTGGCGTCCTTACAGGTGGACAGGGCGACGATCTTTGTCGCGCCCTCTGTGGCGGCCAGGTCGAAGTGGATGGGGTCGCTGGCTTGGATGAAGGCGATCAGTTCGTCCAGATCGCGATTGCCGACGGAATAAATCTTGGACTCATAGGCGTCGGTTTCCAGCACGGCGAAGAAGTTCAGATCGTAGACCTTGCGCGCGGCAATGATGGTGCCGCTGCGGTGGCTGTCGAAATAGGCGGCGTCCTCAAAGGCGTCCAGCGCGCCGAACATGGCGCCGTTATCCATGTGGTGGCCATAGATGAGGTTATAGTTGTCGCTGAAATCGCCGGCGTTGCCCGCGGCCAGGTAGATCGAGCCGGTCAGGCTGCTGTTGCCGTAGATGTCGTGGGTGGCGTAATAGAGATCGTCCGTGCCCTGCAAAACAGGGTAGTCGATGGAGGTGTCATAGACCGTGAGCCAGACGCGATAATCCGCGCTGATGGCGGAGACGGCGGCACTGAGCGGGACGTCATTTTCATCAATGACCTCCGCACGCAGCAGGTCCCAGCTGTTTTTTGCGTTGGACTGGGTATAGAAGGTGTCATAGAGCACATAGCCGCTGTAAAGGATCAGGAAGGAGGCGAGCAGCCCGGACAGCAGAGAGATCAGGCGGTTGCCGCCCTCGGTGAAGGCCGCGATAAAGCCGTCCACCACGGATTTGGCCGGGGTCGCTTCGGGCGCGGCAGAGATCTGGCGCGCTTTGGGCTCATTGTCTATGTATTCCATTTCGGCGGTCTGTCTGTCATATGGCATGCATCGTCCCTCCTTTCCTTGGGATTTTGGCGTTTGCGCTCAGAGATTGTTTCTGCGCACGATGGTGATGACCGTGCCCAACAGGTCCTTCTGGTTTACGGGGCCGAAATACCGGCTGTCCGCACCGCCGCGGCGGGAGTCCGCCAAAACAAAGCACTGGCCCTGGCCGAGGGTCAGGGGGTACTCGGTGTAGCCCTCATAAGGTGATGTGGTGTAGAAAATGTTGCTCTCGATCATGGAATTGCCGTTGACGATCAGGCGACCGTCGTCCGTGATCTCCACCGTGTCGCCCGCAACGGCAACCACGCGGGAGATGAACAGCTCCTTCTTTCCCTCGCTGTCGGGGGTGACCTTGCTGAGCACCACCACGTCCTGGGCCTTGACGTCCTTATCCAGCCGATAGAACAGCACCAGGTCCCCGGCATCGACGCGGGGGTACATATCGCCGCTTGGCATGTGGGTCAGGCCGACGATCTGGAAGAACAGCACCCAGATCACGGCCAGCAGGATCACCAGGCGGAGCACAAAGTACTGGTACTCCTTGACGGACTTCTCCGCACGCTTGACCTTTTTCACGGTCTTGGCGGTAAGCTCCTCCGGAGAGGCGGTTTGTTGGGTATCAATGTTGCTCATGGCAATATCCTTATCTCTTGATTTCATCATAGCACGTTCGGCGTCAATGACACCGTCAATAGCAGCAGGAAAAACGCGTAATTTATCCACGTTCCTTGATTGCGACTCAGCGACGGGGCCGGGATTCCGGCTCCGTCGCTCAACCGCAGTTTGTTTTCCGCTCCCCGCCGCGGCGGGGAGCGGTGTGTTTTTGTTTGGTGCCTCAGGCTGTAGGTGAAGTACGTTTCACGTCATTGCGAACCAGTGTTGCGACACTGGCTCGGAATGACAGGTGGGGCGACTGCGGCGAAGGCTTATGCCTCGTCAGCCGCGGCCTTGCGGCGGCGGGAGATCACCAGCAGCGCCACGCCCGCGGCCAGCATCAACGCATACGGCGCCACGCGGAGAGCCACGCCGGTCGGGGAGATGATCTGCAGGTTGTTGTCGACGGCGATGGTGTGTGCAGTATCGTCATCGGCATCCTTAGTCGGAGTAATGGTTGTCTTCGTAGACTGATAGGCGGCTCTAGTGGTCTGACTTTCAGCAGTTGTCGGAGTATCATTATCAGTTACAGCGTCATCAACGTTGTCAGTCCCATCAGTGGTGGTAGTTACCTGGTAGGTGACACCGGCAACATCGTTGGTCTCGTAAACTTCAACCTTAGTACCATTCGGGATACCAATATACTTCACAGAGCTGCTGTCTTTAATCAGGAGGATACCATTAGTGGTTCCATCAGATAACGCGCCGTTAGCAGGATCGGTGAACCCAGAGACGGTTCCGGTAGTAGTGGACATGATATCAACATTCTGAGTAATATCTGCATTGGTAAACAGAACCGTGAACGGGAACGAATGGGTCGCCTTGGCGTAAGCATCGTTAGTAACCGTCTTGCTGACAGTCACGTTGTAGGTGTAGTAGCTATCTGCCTTGTAAGTAGTACCGTCATTCTCACCAGCAACAAAGCCGTTAGTCTTCACAGCACCGGTCGTGGTGGTGTCACCAGCATCGGTGATCGCTTCATTCTCCAGAACACAGACATAGCCATACACATCCCAGTCAGTAGCCGCAGTACCGTTATTAAAACCGGACGTGGCAGGACGAACATAAACGTCCAGATAGCGAACATGTGCATTCGTGGTATTCGTGGTCTCGGTCACACCAGAAGCTGCGTAGTCAGGAGCGGTCTCCGTGATGATATAACGATAGACACCTGCTGCACCGAAAACAACATCTGTAAAGTCAAGGGTCAAATACTTGAGGTTAGCAACACCATCGGTGCCAGCAGAAACATCCTCGGTAGAGGCCCATACAATGCTACCCGTTGCGCCAGCAGTTCCGTTGACTTTAAGTCCGGTCAGATTACCAGGCTTGGTAGTAACTTTGACAGCGGTGCTGTTGGTATGATCTGTAGTCGCATCCGTAATAGAAACTGCTCCACCGGCTGTAACAGTATAGTTGTAAGTGATGGTCGGCGCTTTGATGGTAGCAACGTCAACGTTGTACACGGTCAATTCCTTCGCAATCTTAATAGCCTTGCTCTGGGAAGTGGGGTTATCGGTTGCAAACGTAGAGCTGCCGCCAACTTCGCCGTCGGCCAGCGTAGCTTCGCCGTCCGCAAAGGCGGGGACGCTGAGGCTGAGCATCAGGACGAGGGCCAGGGCCAGGGCGCCGAGCTTCTTTGCAATGTTTTTCATGTATGTTCTCCTTTCGTCAAATCCAGTGGACTGATTTCTTGCAGGTTTGGGAGCACGCTCCCGGAGCTTGGGGGGTACATCGTTTTCTCTCAAGGAGGTTCGTTTTCATGCACCTCCCCTGATCCGGGCCGGCGGCTCGCCGCGGGCCCTGTACCGTTGTTGTGACTGTATTGTAATCCGTCCGCCGTCAATAAAGGCGTCAAGATTCCAGACATTTCTGTGCGGGACGCGGGGTATGTTCGGAACCTCAGCTCTCATCCGCGTCACCCCGCTTTCTGCGCTTCCAGGGCGCGGGAGCCAGAACCACAGCGCCGGCTAAGAGCATGATCATGAAGCCGCCGATGTTCTCCGCGCCGGAGTAATTCGTGGGCGCCGGAAGCTGCAAGTAATTGGGCACTATCAGCGTATAGGCGATGGTGCCATCGGGCAGAAGCTCCTCTTTCAGCTCTACGCCGAGGGAGTGCTGGCCCAGGGTGATCTCACCCTTCCGGCTGATGGTCAGGTGAATGTGCGCGGACAGCTTCTGGTACTTACTCGCCGCCCTGAGCTCGCGCAGCTGATACTCACCTGCGGGCAGCGTACTATTCAGCTGCGGGATCACGCCGTCTTTGCCTGTAGTCAGCTTATTGTAGCCGGGCATCGGGTTCACTTCATAGTCGCTGACGCCGTCCACGGTCACCTTGTGGTGGAGCGCGAAGCTCACATTCTGCAGCGGCGCTTTCGTGTCACCGTCGACCTTGATGGCCTGGAAGGTCATAGGCCGGTTTTTGACGGTCAGCGTAGGGGTCTTTCCCTCGCCCTGTTCCAGCGCGTAATAGTCTGCTTCGATGCCGTCGACGGTTACCACACCGTTGCTCAGGCGGATCGTCACGTCCGCAGGCAGCCCGTAGTAGCCCTGCGGCGTGCTGATTTCTTTCAGCGTGTAATCCACATCGTCCCGCAGGAAGGCCACGGTGATCTGTCCGGCGTCGTCCGAGGTGAAGGTGCCGATGATGTCGCCCGCCTCATCCTTCAGCTCAAAGACCGCACCGGGGAGCGCATGGCCGCTGAAATCCTGCTTGCGCAGGACGATGCCCGGCCGGTTGTTGGTGACCGTGTCCACGCGGACGTGGGAGTCTTCATCCACGGTTCCCTGCTCATACAGCACCGTATAGGTAAAGCGCGCGGATTCGCTCTCACCCTTCTGCTTGCCATGCAGCTCAACCGTTTTCTCCTGCGCGATCGGGTCCACCGCTCGATATCCTGTCACCACACCGTCGGTGTCGAACTCCGGGTCGGTGACCGTTACCTCACGGATGAGGTATTTTTCAAAGGGGACGTTGTCAACAGGCAGCTTCAGATAATACCAGTAAAGCGTCTGGCCAGCGGCGTTGTATGGAAGCTGCCGGACAGAGCCATCGACCAGGTTCAGCGTGCCATCGTCCCCCTGCGCAAAGATCGCGAAATAGGTTGCGTCACGCTGGGACATATAGTCGGCGTCAGACCAGAGCTTGTTGACGCGCAGACCCCAGCCGCGCAGGTTGCAGACCTCCACAGTGGCATCGGCGGTGAGGGTTTCCGTGACACCGGCCAGGGCATAGGCATCATCATGCACGGTGGAAGGATGATACTCCTCCCTATTGTATATGTACTTCTGGAAGGAATAGCCGTCCGGAATATCCGTCGGGCGCTCCACCACTTTAAACCGGGTCCCGGCCAGCAGATCGCGAACCACCACCGCGTATCCCGCGGCGATCTTGGAGATCGAGCCGTTCATGGAGGTGGTAAAGCAGAGGCTCGCCTTCACCGCGTCGGAGAGATCGTCATAATCGTCCGCCTTATATTCAGTGGCTTTAAATTTCTGCATGGCCGCGTTCCAGCTGCAATAGTAGCCATCGGGGTCCAGCACGTGGTAGGTGTACATGTTTGCCGCGTCCAGATCCTTGTCATACTCCGTGGCGAAGTAGAGGCGGAAGCTGAAGGTGGTGTCGTCGTTGTCATAGTTGAGTTCGTCCGTGCCGTTCTCTTTATACAGCTTTTTGGTGATGGTCAGCGTGCGCAGCGCCTTGGGGTTGACGTTGTTGACGTAGGCCACGCGGGCGCGGTCATTGGTCAAGGCCCAGTCGATGCCGAAGTCAAGGTAGTTACTGCTGTCGGCTGCGCCGTCCTCCACGGTCGACTCCTTGCCGGGCGCTTTCCCTTGGATTACCTTGTCGTTTACCGTGACCTTATCAAAAATCTCGGTATTGACGCCGCACTCCACGATGCGATATTCGGCCGCGGCCTCGGGCAAGTCGATTTCAATGGTCTCCCCCGCCTTGACCATGAACACGCTGTTATAGGTGACGCCGTCGATCGTGATCGAGTCACGGTAGGTCACGGGGTTGATGGTGTCCTTGTAATAGACACGCACTTCCTTGTCGCCCTGCGTCAGGAGCATGGGTTCGGGTTGGGGGGCTTCCTCCCCCTCGGCTACTTCCACGGGCAGCTTGTAGTAGACCTGGAAGGGGAACTCCGCCAGGATGGACTCGGTAGAGTCCACGCCGGACAGCTCCTTGCTCAGCTCGACCGTGCCGGGCTTGACGGAGGCGAGGTTAAAGCGCATGTGCAGGTTGGACGCGCCCGCGCCGCGCTCCATGAAGAAGATGCGCATGGTGTGGGTGGTATAGTCCTTGAAGACATACTGGCCGTTTTCATTTGGCTCGAAGATGCCGTCGACATACGCCTGGGCTTCGTCCTCGGTATGGTCGCGTCCAAGGTAGTTGTTATAGAACACATCTTTCAGCGTTGTATAAATTAAATTGCCGTTTTCATCATTATAGGTCACCTCGCCGGTGCTGTAGTTGACGGAACCAGGCGCTGCGGCATGCGTACCACCCAGATCCAGCACCAGCTCGCCGTCCACGTAGAGCCAGAAGTCGTCGTCACCGGTGAATTCGTAGATGATGTCGTGGCCCCAGGCGTCCAGGCCGCTGCGGGTCTGGGTGAAGGAGGCCTCGATCTCCACGCCGAATTGGTAGTTGGGATTTTGTACCAGATACATCTGCTCATTTTTGCGCGGGTCGGTATTGGGCAGCGAAGCGAGCGTCGCGGAAAAGAGATTTTTGGGATTGACGGAGGCGAAAACGCCGGCCTCCAGATCGTTGAAGGGCATGAACTGACCGTGCTTGAGGGAGGGCTTGCTTTGCACGTCCATGGTGCCCAGTTCCTTGTAGACACGGAAGGTGTTGGCGAGTGTCGGGTCCCCAAGCGCTGCCGCCTCCTCTGCGGTAATCAAATGCGCAAAGTTCTGGGTGCTGTCAAATTCATAGTAGCCGCTGGAGTAGTAGGTGCTCTCAATAAAGAGGTGGTTGACCTCCTGCGCCCCCGCGAAATAATTGCCGAGAGACGCATTATTATTCTTCGTGAGTGTCGGATAGCCATCCTCTCCCAGACGAGTCGAAACAAGGCCAGGTGTCGTTTTTGCCACCGAGAGTCCTTTGTCGGTCGCTTTTCCTCCCATAAAACTGTTCATGTAATCACGGTTGGGAAAATCAATCACCTTGACGCTGATCCCGTACTGCTGGTGGTCGATCGTCGGCACGGTGGTGAGCGTATCGTCGATCTGCTGCTCCTCCATGATGGCGAAGTAGAAATCGTCCGCCTCCCCGATCGGACAGGAGACCACTTTCTTCCCGTCCTCCACCTTGAGTCCGGCATAGGCGTAGTTGTCCTCATCCCAGGCCAGGATGGTGGAATAGTAGGCGCCGTTGCGTCGGCCGATGAGGTTGATGCCGATGGTGTCGTCGGAAAGGATCTGCCCGCCGGTCACCTGCGGAGCAATATATTTCTCCGAATACTGATTATACAGCTCATAGAAGTAGTTCGGGTCGTTGGTGCCCTCCCAGTAGTATTCCACCAGGTTCCAGAGCAGCGTGTTGAAGCGGCCCGCGACCCACTGGATGGAGTCGCCGCTCTCAAAGCAGGGCACCAGGCTCCCGTCATGGTCGATGGCGTAGAACTCATACTTCTTGGTCGTGTCGTTCCATGTGCGCGTGTAGACGATGATGCGCGAGCCGTTGGTCACGTTTGAATCGGAGACGCTGACCTTGCTGGCGGAGTAGGTCATGAGGTAATCCGAGGTAAGGCTGGACTCATCCAGAAGCTTTAGCCACTCGCTGCCGGCGGTGCCCTTCACCTTAAAGCCGGCCTCCACACTGCCCATGAAGGTCAGGGTGACGTTGTCCGCTTTCAGGCAAATATCGCCTGCGTGAGTGCCGCTGCCGGGAACGACCTGAAAATCGGTAGCCTCATTTTTGTCGGTGACCAGGGTCAGGCCGTCCTTTGTCATCTTGAGGAATCGGGTGCCGCTGTCAGTGTTCGCCTTCAGCTGGTAAAGATCCTCCCTTCTGGTCCACTCAAAGGTCCAGAAGGTAATGTCGGTATCGTTGGCGATGAACAGCTTATTGGCGTTGTTGTTCTTTTTTGTCATGACGGTCAGCGGCAGGGCCTCCAGCGCGTTTTCGTCGCTCTCGGCCGTGCGGGCCATCATCGCCCGGCCCGTAACCGCGTCGTTCCAGCTCATGAGGCCGTAGCTCTTTCCGTCCAGACCATAGGGGTCGGAGGACGTTTGCTCGTAGTGCCAGAAATAGAGATTGTTGTTTGAGTCGTTTCCATTACTGTAGAGCGAAAAGACCGTGCCGTTGGCGCTACCCTTCATGTTCCACCAGGATTTACCGTCTTTGCTGCTTATCCGGAAGGTTCCCGAGTTATTAATGCGCGTGACAACAAAGACTGTCGCATCCTCTGCCCCCGCAAAAATCAGACTGTCGGCACTCTGCTGCACATAATTTTTCGCTTCGTCCTTAACGCAGTACAGCTTATACTTGCCGTCTTCTCCAGCGGACTCAAAGTAATACAGAACCGCCGCATCTGCCGGGAAGCTTTTGGCGGGCTTGGTCTTTTTAATACCTTTGGTGGTAGTATTATTGACAGCCTCGATCTCGTCTGTCAGATAGTAGCCGCCCGTATGACCGATGTACAGGCCCTGGCTGCCGAGCGCGGCGAGCTGATCCAGCGTGGTGATCTTCGTCCAGCCGATCGGAACCTCGCTGGGTCCCTTTACCACGGCGTAGGCAGAGAAGCCGTCGGTGGAGAAGGAGACGGTGTTCCCGTCGGTGCTGGCGGAAAGGCTCTCGGCTGTGGCACCGAAGTGGACCACATGGAAGCTGTCGGAATCCTCCGCGGCGTCCAGCAGCTCGATCTTCACGTCCACTGCCGCCTGCGGCTGGTAGTGAACGGCGGTATCCTCGGCGTCGACAATGGAGATATCAAAGAGTCGGGCGTAGGCAACCCCGTCCAGGGCCAGCGCGTCCATCGTGCGGGCGAGGTACTCGTCATAGACCCCGTCTTCGGGGAGGATCTCGGCCACGTCCAGCACCGCGCCTTCGGGGATCTGCGCCGCGGCGTCGAAGGTGACGCTGATTTTATAGGTGTTGCCGTCGGAGGCGGCGATCGTCTTTTCCAGCACGGTGGTCACCGCGTAGACGGAGAAGCTCGCCGCGTCAAAGGTAACCTCGCCGTTGAGCGCGGTCACATCCGCCACCAGCTCAGGCGCAGCGTCAGTATCCGCCATGTGGTAGACGGACAGTGCGCGGTCGCCAAAGGCGTCGTCAAAGAAGTGCACCTGCACCTTGTCGCCCGCCGGCTGCCAGGTCTTGCCCTTGCGCTGCTGATTGGCGTTGGTATATATCTTAATATCGTAGGCGGCCAGGACCTCCTGCCCTTCGATGGTGACGGTCACGGGTGTGGCCTCCACCACGGCGTTGCCGGGCAGCTTGCCGGTGAGATAGAGCGCGTCGTTTGCCCAGAGGGCGTCCTCCGGCAGGTACTCGGTCAGCTCCTCCTGCTCCGGCTCTTCGGGGTCAGGAGCAGCGTAGGCCAGCGTGATGCTGTGGCTATCCTTGCCGTTGGTGCTGGTCAGGGTCAGGGTCGCAAGGTCGAAGCTTTCCCGCGCGGTCAGCGTGAAGCTCGCCAGCTTCTTTTTGTTCACCTTGTTCCCGGAGAGCTCGATCGCGGCGCTGTCCACGCTCACGTTGTAGTTGTTCTGGCTGAGGGTGATGCCCAGGGCCGAGAGAATATCGGTCAGCTTCACCGTCTCGGCGGGGAAAATATAGTCTACATCGGGCAGCCCGACCTCTTCGATTTCCTCGGTTTCTTCGGTTTCGTCGGTTTCTTCGGACTCCTCGATTTCTTCGGTCTCTTCAGTTTTTTCGATTTGTCCATCCGTGTCCGCATCTTCTTTAATCGCAGCGGCGGGATCGGTCGCTTCCTCAACCTCGGCGGCGCCGGTGTCCACGATTTCTTCGCCCGCTGCGCCCTCGGCCGCACGCAATTCGTCCGCGTCCGTCTCGTCCGCGCGATCGTCAGCCGCGGTATTCTCCCCATCATTTTCCTCGGAAATCGCCGCCGGTTCATCCACGGGATCGGCAGGCGCGTCAACGTCGAATGCGTCGTACGCTGCCGCGTTATCCTCTCCGCCGAAATCCGCGTCGGCAGCCGGCTCCTCATAGACAAGCTCCACAGGCGCCTCCCCGTCGGAGATCTCATCCGCCCAGGCCGCAGTCGGGACAAGGTTCAGGCAGAGCATGAGCGCGAGAAGGATCGCGCCGATGCGCTTTCCCAGCGTCGGGGTCATTGTATTCATTTCCGTCATCGCGCTCACCTCCTTCCGATTTCGTGCGGCGTTTTAAGGTTTATTCATCGAATCGCTTAAAGGCATTTTCATGCTTTGATAATGAATTTTTATGCATCATTTTTGTGGCATAATATTAGATGGTTATTATATCACCAAACCGTCGGAAAATCAAGGAATATTTGGAAACGGCAGGTAAGCGAGGGCGCGACAGAGGGACAAATACTTCAAATTTTTATAGAATATTCCATTTCATATCCACTGTGCTCTCACGCTTTTCCTTTTTCCACCTTCAGTATAGCGCTTTTGGCATCAACAAATGCGTCAATACCCGTGATTTTCCTGCGCATTTCCTAACGGGCATCTGCAAAACATACCAGCTTATTCCGCCGCAAAAAAACTGTGCGCGGTCAAAGCCGCGCACATAGGAAATGAGCACACCGTTTCCGGTGTGCTCATTTCCTTGATACCTCCCGCTTTTGGTCATCGTCACGATCTTCATGACGCTGTGCCAAAAGGAACGGAATCTTTATTCGGATCAATAGTAGCGCTTGTTCTTATTCTTGCGGGCAGCCTCGGATTTCTTACGGCGCTTCACGCTGGGGCTCTGGTAGTACTCCTTCTTTCTGAGGTCGGCCAGAACGCCGGACTTCGCGCAGCTGCGCTTGAATCTCTTAAGAGCGTTGTCCAGAGACTCGTTTTCCTTGACGTAGATTTCAGACATGTATTTCCCTCCCTCCAAATACGCCTCACGGCGCTTCAAGGGCCAATGAATTGGCTTTTAACAGTGGTATTATACAGGCTCAAAGGCCAAATGTCAACACTCACTTTTGCGGCTTGAGGATGAGGTTGATGATCTTGTTCTTGACCACGATGGTCTTGACCAGCTCCATCCCCTGCATCTGGCGCTTGATCTTCTCGTCGGCCAGGGCAGCGGCGATGACATGCGCCTCATCGGCGTCGGCCGGCACCACGATGGTGGAGCGCAGCTTGCCGTTGACCTGCACGGCCATCTCGCGCTCGGCGTCGACGGTCTTGCTCTCGTCATACTGGGGCCAAGGCATCTGCATGGCCATCTTGCCGTGCTTGGCGGCAAAGCCCAGCTGCTCCCACATTTCCTCGGCAATGTGCGGGGCGAAGGGGCTGAGCAGCTGGCACAGCACCTCCAGGTCGCCCTTGGTGCAGCCGTTGGAGTAAAACTCGTTGACCATGGTCATGAGCTGGGCGATGGCGGTGTTCATCTTGAGGGTGTCGATATCCTCGCCCACCTTCTTGATGGTCTTGTGGATGGTGGCCTCGTTCTTGGCCGTCACAGCCGGGTCGTCCTTGGCCAGATCCATCAGGTTCCAGCAGCGGTCGAGAAAGCGCTTGGAGCCCTTCACCGCCTCGTCCGACCAAGTGGCCGTCTTCTCAAAGTCGCCGATGAACATGATATACACGCGCATGGTATCGGCGCCGTAGGCCTTGACCACATCGTCGGGATTGACCACGTTGCCCAAGGACTTGGACATCTTTACCGAGGTACGCAGCGCCTCGCTGCCGTACTTTTCGATGAGGGCCTGCTTCTCCTCCTCGGTCTGGGCATTGCCCACATAGTGGGGGTTCTTGCCCAGGATCATGCCGTGGGAGGTGCGCTTGGCATAGGGCTCCTTGGTGTGCACCACGCCGATGTCATAGAGGAACTTATGCCAGAAGCGGCTGTAGAGCAGGTGGAGCGTGGTGTGCTCCATGCCGCCGTTGTACCAGTCGACCGGGCCCCAGTAGTCGTCGGCCGCCTTGCTGACAGGAGCTTCGTCGTTGTGGGGGTCCATGTAGCGCAGATAGTACCAGCAGGAGCCGGCCCAGTTGGGCATGGTGTCGGTCTCGCGCTTGGCGGGCTTTCCGCAGCAGGGGCAGGTGGTGTTGACCCAGTCGGTCATCTTGGAAAGCGGGCTCTCGCCGTCGTCGGTGGGCTCATAGCTCTCCACATTGGGCAGCACCAGGGGCAGCTCGCTCTCGGGAATGGCGACCCAGCCGCAGTCCGGGCAGTTGACGAGGGGGATCGGTTCGCCCCAATAACGCTGGCGGGTAAAGACCCAGTCGCGCAGCTTGTAGTTGACCTTCTCCTTGCCGAAGCCCTGTTCGATGGCGTAGGCTTTCATGGCGGGGATGGCCTCCTTGACGGTCATACCGTTGAGGAAGCCGGAATTGACCATGATGGCCTTGTCGTCCTTGGCGACAAAGGCTTCCTTGGTGATATCGCCGCCGGAGACGACCTCGATGATGGGCAGGCCGAACTTGGTGGCGAAATCCCAGTCACGCTGGTCATGGCCGGGAACGCCCATGACGATGCCGGTGCCGTAGCCCATAAGGACGTAGTCGGACACGAACATGGGCAGGAGCTTGCCGGTGGCGGGATTGACGACCTCGATGCCATCCAGGCGGACGCCGGTCTTGTCCTTGTTGAGCTCTCCGCGTTCAAAGTCGGACTTGCGGGCCGCGGCCTCCTTATAAGCCTCCACCTCGTCCCAGTTGGTGATCTGCCCCTTCCACTGATTCAGCAGCGGATGCTCCGGGGAGATGACCACGTAGGTGGTGCCGAACAGGGTGTCGGCACGGGTGGTGTAGACGGTGATGTCGTCCGGGGTGTTGGTCTTAAAGGTGATCTCGGTGCCGTAGGAGCGGCCGATCCAGTTCTTCTGCTGGGTCTTGACGCGCTCGATATAATCCAGATCGTCCAGATCGTCGATCAGGCGGTCGGCGTACTTGGTGATGCGCAGCATCCACTGGCTCTTTTCCTTGCGGATGACCGGGCTGCCGCAGCGCTCGCACACACCCTCGACGACCTCCTCATTGGCCAGGCCGCACTTGCAGCTGGTGCACCAGTTGATGGGCATGGTGGTCTTGTAGGCCAGGCCCTGCTTGAACATCTGCAGGAAGATCCACTGGGTCCACTTATAGTACTGCGGATCGGTGGTGTCCACCACGCGGTCCCAGTCAAAGCCGTAGCCGAGCATTTTCAGCTGGCGGGTGAAGTTCTCGATATTCTGCTTGGTGACGATGGCGGGGTGGATATGGTTCTTGATGGCAAAGTTCTCCGTCGGCAGGCCAAAGGCGTCAAAGCCGATGGGGAACAGGACGTTGTAGCCCTCCATTCTCTTTTTGCGGGTGACAATGTCGATGGCGGTAAAGGGCCGCGGATGGCCGACGTGCAGGCCCGCCGCGGAGGGGTACGGAAACTCGATCAGGCCGTAGAACTTGGGCCGGGGATCGCCGGTGACGGCGGCATAAGGTTTGGTCTGCTCCCAGTTATCCTGCCACTTTTTTTCAATGGCTGCGAAATCGTATCTCATGATGGATCATCTCTTCCTTCAAAATTTATTTTTATAAGCCGCATGCCCCTGTAATCAGGGGCTCGGAAGGGATGAGACATCCACCACCTCAGAATCGCTCCACAGGCGCTCCAGATCATAGAACTTGCGGGCCTCGTCGGTGAACACGTGCACGATCACACAGCCGAAGTCCATCAGCACCCAGATATCCGAGCGCAGGCCCTCGCGACGCGTGGGCGGCTCGCCCGCTTCGGAAAGCTGCTTATCCACCTCGTCAACCAGCGCCTTGATATGCGTGGAGGAGGTGCCGTTGCAGATGACAAAGTAATCGGCCAGCACGGTCTGGTTGGTGGTGCAGAGCACCTTGACGTCCTTTGCTTTCTTATCCTCCAGCGCCTTGGCGGCGATGGCGGCGATTTGTGCGGCAGTCAGCATTTATATTCCTCCTCTATTCCGTACGGTTAAACCATTCGTATGCTTCCAGGGTGTCGCTAAAGGGTTCGGCTCCGCGGGCGCGAATCTCCTCAATGCTCATGCGCAGACCCAGCGCCATAGCCTTGTCCAGATCCTCAAAGCTCAGCTCGCGCAATTCCTCCACCCCGTCGAAGTCACGGGTCGGCTCGGTAAAGTCGGCCAGATAAATGATTTTTTCCAGCGTGGTCATGTCCGGCTTGCCGGTGGTGTGCCAACGGATGGCACTGTAGATTTCGTCCGACACGCCGAACAGCTCCCGTGCCAGCGCCGCGCCCGTGCGGGCATGCAGCAGGGCCGGGGTCTCCCGTTCCGCGTCTTGGAGCATAATACCATATTTATCGCACAGTTTCAACTGTTTCTCGGCATCAAAGCTCTTGGTGATGTCGTGCAGGATACCGGCTACGGCGGCGGTATCCGGGTCCTCCCCCCAGCGCATGGCGAGCATGACCGCCTGACTCTCCACGCCGGTGACATGGGCCACGCGGTTGGCGCTGAGATAGGGCATCGTCCGCTCACGCAGCCAGGTCAGCTCCGGCTTTGCGTCATAGCAGCCCTGGCGGATGATCGCGGCATACACGCTCTCCGGCAGCAGCTCGGCGCCGAGGCCCATGCGCAGCCGCTGGCGGATCTCGGTGGAGCTCATGGGCAGCGGCTGGTGCGGCACCAGCACAATCTTCGCGCCGTTTTCCGCCTCCAGCTCCTCCTTGAAGGCCAGGATCTCCCGGTCGTCAAATTCCTCCCGGCCAAGCACCGCCAGCGTGCAGCTGTCCAGCAGGTACTGATAGCGATACCAGGTGCGAAAGCTCAGGAACATGTCCGTTCCCATCACGATGACCAGCTCCGCCTCCGGGTACGTTTGACGAAGGATGTCCACCGTGTCGGCGGTGTAGCTGCGCCCCTCGCGCACAATCTCCATATCGGAGACCTCGGCCCCCGGGATATCCGCGAAGGCCATGCGGCAAAAGTCCAGCCGCTGGGCGGGACTGGGGCTGTTCTCCTCCAGCTCCTTATGCGGCGGGATATTGGTGGGGATGATCAGAAACTTGTCCGGCCGCAGCTGCTCGGCAACGGAACGGGCCGCCTCCACATGTCCGATATGCGGGGGATTGAAGCTGCCGCCGTAGATGGCAATTTTCATTTTTTCTTTTTGTCCTTTATCAGCTCGATCTTCGGTTCCTTCTCGTTGCGTTTATAGAGGACGAACTTGGTGCCGATCACCTGCACGCCCTCGGCACGGCAGGCCTCGCACAAGGCGTCGCAGGCTTCGCGTGCGGTGAGCATGGAGTTTTCCAGCACCCGGCCCTTGACCAGCTCTCTGGCCCGAAGCGCGGAGGAGACGGATTCGATCACGCTGTCGGTGATGCCGCCCTTGCCGATCTGGATGATGGTGTCCTCAGACATGGCCATTCCTCTCAGCTGGGCGCGCTGCTTACTTGTTATGGGCATAATTGTAACCGTTCCTTTCTGTTTTTACGCCTTAAACAGGGCCTCGATATAGTCCTTGGCGTTGAAGGGGATGAGATCGTCGATCCCCTCGCCCACGCCGACGAACTTGACCGGCAGCTTCAGCTCATGGGCGATGGCGAAGACCACGCCGCCCTTGGCCGTGCCGTCGAGCTTGGTCAGCACGATGCCGGTGATGCCGGCCGACTCCAGGAACTGCTTGGCCTGCATGAGCCCGTTCTGCCCGGTGGTGGCGTCGAGCACCATGAGCGTCTCCACATCGGCGTCGGGCAGCTCCCGGTCGATGATGCGGCGCATCTTCGACAGCTCGTTCATGAGGTTTTGCTTGTTGTGCAGGCGGCCGGCGGTGTCGATGATGATGACGTCGGTGCCGCGGGCCTTGCCGGCGCTGATGCCGTCAAAGACGACGGCGGCGGGGTCGCTGCCTTCCTCGTGGCGGACAAGATCGGCGCCCGCGCGATCGGCCCAGATGCCGAGCTGCTCGGCGGCGGCGGCACGGAAGGTGTCCCCCGCGCAGAGCAGGACCTTCTTCCCCTGCTGCTTCAGCTGGGCGGCGAGTTTGCCGATGGTGGTGGTCTTGCCGACGCCGTTGACGCCGACCATCAGGATCACCGAGGGCTTGGTGTCGAGCTTGAGCGCGGTGTCCCCCGCGTCCAGCTCCTTTGAAAGCTCCTGGATCAGGCACTCGCGGGCCTTGTCGCCGCGCTTGATGTTCTTGTCAAAGCAGATGTAATGCATGGAGGTAACCACCTTGTCCACGGTCTCCACACCCATGTCGGCCATGATCAGCATCTCCTCGAGCTCGTCGAAGAAGTCGTCGCTGTCCGGCTCATAGTTGCGGAAGATCTCCTCCAGATCCTCCATATTCACGCGGGTCTTGGTCAGGCCCGAAAAGATTTTGTCAAAAAAGCCCATCTTATTCCTCCAAAGTTTTCTGCGCGCTCTCCAAATCCAGCTCGATGACCGTGGAGACGCCCTTCTCCTGCATGGTCACGCCGTAGAGCATGTCGGCCTCCTCCATAGTGCCGCGGCGGTGGGTGATGACCAGAAACTGCGTCTTGTCGGACATCTTGCGCATGTAGTCGGCATAGCGGTTGACGTTGGCGTCGTCCAGGGCGGCCTCGATCTCGTCCATGACACAAAACGGCGTGGGCCGCACCTTCAGGATCGCAAAGTACAGCGCGATGGCCACAAAGGCCATCTCGCCGCCGGAGAGCAGGCTGATGTTGGACAGGGCCTTGCCGGGTGGCTGCACCTTGATGTCGATGCCGCAATTGAGGACATCATGCTCGTCCTCCAATTGAAGCGAGGCCTTGCCCCCGCCGAAGAGTTCGAGGAAGGTCTCCCGGAAGCAGGCGTCGATCTCCTGAAACCGGGCGACAAAGACCTCCTCCATCTGCCCGGTGATGTCCTTGATGATATCCAGCAGCTCCCCCTTGGCCTTGTCCACATCGGCGCGCTGCTCACTGAGAAAATCGTAGCGGGTGCTGACGCGCTCATACTCGTCGATGGCGCCGAGGTTCGGCGTGCCGAGAGCGCTGATACGGGAGCGCAGATCGTTGACATTTTTATTGGCCTTGGTCAGGCTCTCGATCGGCTGGCGCAGAGACTGGGCGGCGCTGTGGCTGAGCTCATAGCTCTCCCACAGGCGGTTGAGGATCTGCTTTTCCTCCATATCGGCCTGGAGCTTCTTCTGCTCGATGCGGGCCGAGCGGCGCTCCAGATCGAGGATCTCGGCATTGCGGGCCTGGGCCTCCTTGTCGGCGCGGGTGCGCTTGCCCTCCAGCTCCAGCTTGCTCTGGCTGATCCGGGCAATCTCCTCACGGATGGCGGCGGCCTTTTCGTTGATGGCGGCAAGCTCCGCTTCCTTCTCCTTCAGCCGCGCCTGAAAGCCCTCGATCTTCTGCTGAAAGTCATCGACGGCCTTATGCCGCTGGGCGCTGTCTCCGCTGAGACTTTCCAGCAGCAGCTTCATCTGCGCTGTAGCGCTGACGACCGCGCGCTTTTCCGCTTCCAGAGAGGACTGACGGCTTCTGATCTCCGACTGTTCCTCCAGACTCAGATCCATTTGATAGCGCACCGCGGCCAAATCTGCCCGCGCCCGCTCCAGCTCCTGGGCGCAGGTCTTTTCCTCCGCGCGCTGCTTCTCCCGTTTTTTTGACAGTTTTTCCAGCTCGTTTGCGCGGGAGAGGATGCCGCTGCCGCGCGCACTGCTGCCGCCGGTCATGGCGCCGCCGGGACTGATCAGCTGGCCGTCCAGCGTCACAATACGCAGGCGGTTGCCGCTCTGCTTGGACATGCGGATGGCGTCGGGCAGCGCCTCGGCAATCACCGTGCGGCCAAGGAGACTGGCGACAACGCCGCGGTATCGCTCCTCACAGTCCACCAGCTCCGAGGCGACACCCACAAAGCCGGGGTCGCGCTCCGGCGCGTCCTTCATGACGGCGCCCTTCACAGTGTCCAGCGCCAGGAAGGTGGCGCGGCCGGAATCGCTGCGCTTGAGGTATTCAATGGCACTGCGGCCGTCGTTCATGGTATCGGTGACGATATTCTGCGCCGCGGCGCCGAGTGCGGTTTCGATGGCCAGAGCAAACTCATCGTCGGTTCGGATGAGGTTTGCCACCGGCGCGTGGATACCCTTGAGATTGCCGCGCCCGGCCTCGCGCATGACGCTTTTGACGGCCTTGGAATAGCCCTCAAAATCCCGCTCCATATCGCTCAAGAGCTTGATGCGCGCGTCCATGGTACGCCCGTCCACAGCCAGGCGGTTGGCCTTCTCGGTCAAAAGCTCCAGATTCCCCTCGCGGCTTTTGAGCTTCAGGCGCGCCCCGTCCAGGGCGTTCTGGTTACGGGTGCTCTCCTCGCGGTTTTCCTTGAGGGCCTGTTCGATTTCCTCCATGCGGGTATTGGAGGTGTCGATATTCTTCTGCACCTCGTGCACGCGGTTTTCCTGCTCGGCGATATCGCCCAGCATGCGCCGCATGCTCTCCTCGGTGCTCTTGACGTCCGCGCGCAGGACCGCCGCCAGAGACTCGCACTGAGCGGCCTGCCCCTCGACAGCCGAGAGGCGTTCGCGTGCCTGCTCGGTCTCGACGTCCTTGCGGTGCATGCGCTCGCTGATGCCCTCGGAGGAGGCATAGAGCGCGCGCAAGGCTTCCTTGGCCTGTTCCAGCTCAAGCGAAACCTGCTCATACTCCCGGTTTACGTCCGCGGACTGGGCGTGCAGCTTGTCCAGCGTCGCCATCCAGACGGAGATCTCCGCCACGCGCAGCTCGTCACGCAGCAGCAGATACTGCTTGGCAACCTCTGCCTGCTTCTTCAGCGGGCCGACCTGCAGCTCCAATTCCTCGATCTTATCGTTGATCCGGAGAAGATTTTCCTCCGTCTTTTCCAGCTTGCGCTCGGCCTCCTCCTTGCGGTAACGGAAGCGGGAGATGCCGGCGGCCTCCTCAAACACGTCGCGCCGATCGGTGCTGCGGGAGGAGACGATCTCGGCAATGCGGCCCTGGCCGATGATGGAGTACCCGTCGCGGCCGAGGCCGGTGTCCATCAGCAGGCTGTTGATATCCTTGAGGCGCACGGCCTCGCGGTTAATATAGTATTCGCTCTCTCCGCTGCGGTAATAGCGCCGGGTAAGCATGACCTCGCTGGCGTCCGAGTCGAAGATGCGGTCGGTATTGTCGATGATCAGTGAGACCTGCGCGTAGCCCAGGGCGCCGCGCTTGGCCGTGCCGCCGAAGATGACATCCTCCATCTTGCTGCCGCGCAGGGCCTTGGAGCGCTGCTCGCCCATGACCCACAAAATCGCGTCGGAGATGTTGGACTTGCCGGAGCCGTTGGGTCCGACAATGGCGGTGATATTCTTTTCAAAGCTCAGGCGCGTCTTATCCGGGAAGGATTTGAAGCCCTGAATCTCCAGTGCTTTTAAGTACAATATGATAACCCCTACGATGATGAATTAACCGATTTATTATAGCGCACTTCTTATGGCTTTTCAACCAAAACCCGAAGGTTTTCCCCCGTCAGCGCGTCATTTTCTTCAATTTTTAGTTCCCGCAGGTCAAATTCCTCCCGCAGCGCGGCAAGATTTTGGCGGTGCTGCCCGGTCATCTGGGAACGCTTGCCCCTTCCCACGGTGAGGGTGACACGGCTGCCGGGTTCGACACCCGTGAGCTGCTGCCGCGCCCGGTTTAAGAAGATCCGGCTGCGCACCAGCTCCCCCAGGGCCGGGTGGTAGGCCCCACCCGCCGCCGCGCCGCCGGAGAGCTCCTCCGTCGGGTTGAGGCCGAGGCGGATCACCGGGATGCCCGCCGCCTCAAAGCGCGGCACGATCTCGGCACAGACGGCCACCGCGTCGGCCACCGTGTGCTCGCGGTATGTTCCCGCCTGCCACTGATCATACAGGTCCGTCGCGCGCACGATGACCGTGGGGTAAATCCGCACACCGTCCGGCTTTAGGGCAATGAGCCGTTCGGCGGTGGCGATGTCCTTTTCCGGGTTGCTGCCGGGGAGTCCCGTCATCATCTGCAAAATCAGCCGAAAGCCACGCTTGCGCAGCAGCCCGGAGGCCCGCTCCACATCCGCCGCCGTGTGCCCGCGCTCGGAAAGGCGCAGCACCCCGTCATCCATGGACTGCGCGCCCAGCTCCACGGTCTCCACGTGATAGCGCTCCAGGCGGTCAAGTACTGCGTCATCAATCGCGTCGGGCCGGGTGGAAAGACGGATGGCATCGATCAGGCCGCGCTCCCGGCAGCTCTGCGCCGCGGTCAGCAGGGCCTCCTGCTCCACGGCATTGATGGCGGTGAAGCTCCCCCCATAAAACGCCAGTTGCCGCTTTCCTCCGGTGGGGAGAAAGGCGGCTGCTGTCTCTATGGCGTTTGTAACCGTGTCGGCAGCGGCGGGCTTCTGCTGGCCGGAGATTCGGCGCTGGTTGCAGAAAACACAGGTGTGCGGACAGCCCAAATGCGGCACGAACACGGGGATAATACTTTCCCTTGCGCTCACGGCTCCAGCGTCTCCAGCGCCTTGTGCGCGGCCATCTGCTCGGCCTCTTTCTTGGTGCGGCCGCTGCCGCGCCCGGCGCTCTGGTCGTTGATGAGCACCTCAAAGGTAAAGCGCTTATTGTGATCCGGGCCGGACTCCTCCACCAGCCGGTAGCTGATGTGCTGGTTGCTGCGGCGCTGCACCAGCTCCTGCAGCTGGGTCTTATAGTCGCCGCCGCGGTGGGCGTCCTCAATGTGCACGTCATTGAGCACCTGCTCCATCACAAAGCGCCGCGCCTCGTCAAGCCCCGCGTCGAGGTAGATGGCGGCAATGATGGCCTCGACCATGTCGGCCAGGATGGAGGGACGCTCCCGCCCGCCGGTCAGCTCCTCGCCCCGGCCAAGGCGCATATAGGCCCCCAGGCCGAGGGCCAGGGCGGTCTTGTGCAAACTCGCCTCGCACACGAGCTCCGCCCGCAGCCGGGTCATCCGGCCTTCGGGCAGCTTCGGCTCCTGGTGGAACAGGAAGTCCGCCGTCACAAGGCCCAGGATCGAATCGCCCAGAAACTCCAGCCGCTCATAGCTGGGGTGATCGCCTGCGTGCTTTTCGTTGGCGTAGGAGCTGTGGGTCAGGGCCGTTTCCAGCAGATGGCGGTCAGAAAAGCGATACCCGATTTTTTCTTCCAGCTTGTCCATTATTCTTCCGCTTTCAGCTTCATGTAGTCGATGTTCTTCTCAATGTCCGCGATGACCCCGGCCTCTACAAAGGCGATGGCCTGGCGCACGGCGGAGAAAATGCAGGCCGCGTCGGACGAGCCGTGGGCCTTGATGACCGGCTTGGAGATGCCGACAAAGGCGGTGCCGCCCACCTCGTTGACGTCCATGGATTTCTTCATTGCGGCCAGGTCCTTTTTCAGCACCGCGGCGGCCAGCTTGTTGGCCGTGCTCTTATAGAACACACCCTTGAGCGCCTTCATCATAAACTTGATGGTGCCCTCGGTGCCCTTGAGCAGGACGTTGCCGGTAAAGCCGTCGGTGACGACCACGTCGGCTGCGCCGGCAAAGACGCCGGTGCCCTCGACGTTACCGACAAAGTTGATGCGTCCCTCGTCGCCGGCCTTCTTCAAAAGTTCAAAGGTCTGGTGCTGCAGCGTGCCGCCCTTGGTGTCCTCGGTGCCGACGTTTAAAAGGCCAACCCTGGGATTTTCGCAGCCCATCATCTTCTTCGCGTAGAAGCTGCCCATGTAGGCAAACTGCAGTAAGTATTCGGCGGTGCACTCCACATTCGCGCCGCAGTCGATGAGCATGACGCCGTGCTCGCCCGCGGGCAGGACAGGCGCCATGGCAGCGCGGCGGATGCCCTTGATGCGCTTGACGATGAGCGTGGCGCCGGTGAGCAGCGCGCCGGTGGAACCGGCGGAGACCACGGCGTCGCCCCGGCCGTCGCGCAGGAGATTCAGCGCGACCGTCATGGAGGAATCCTTCTTGCGCCGGGTGGCCGTGCTGGGATCATCCTCCATGGTGATGACCTCGGTGGCGTTTACGATCTCAATGTCGGCGCAGCCCTCGGCCTCAAGGCCGGCTTTGACCTCCTCCTCGCGGCCGACGAGACAGACCTCCACCCCCAGCTCCTTCTTGGCGCGCACCGCGCCCTTGACGATTTCCTGCGGGGCGTTGTCGCCGCCCATTGCGTCAATGATGATCCTCACAGTGGAAAACCTCCTTCGCCTTCAGGCTCTCTATTATCTCCAGGGAACGCTTGGAAATCTCCGCGTTCTTGTTTCGTTTTCCCTTGACCCTGTAATCCAGGGGCTTGATGATGCCAAAGTTGATGTTCATGGGCTGGAAATCGCCCACGCTGCCGCCGGAGATGTACAGCCCCAGCGCGCCGATGGCGGTCTCCTGCGGAAAATCCACCGGCTCAAAGCCGTAAAGCCGCGCCGCCGTCTCGATGCCGACCAGCATGCCCGAGGCCGCCGACTCCACATAGCCCTCCACGCCGGTCATCTGCCCGGCAAAGCTGACGCGCGGCTGGGATCTCAAGCGATAATAGCGGTCCAGAAGCTGGGGGCTGTTCAGGTAAGTATTGCGGTGCATGACGCCGTAGCGCACAAACTGCGCGTTTTTCAGCGCCGGGATCATGGAGAATACCCGCTTCTGCTCGCCCCAGGTCAGGTGCGTCTGGAAGCCGACCAGATTATAGATCGTGCCGTCGGCGTTGTCGCGCCTCAGCTGCACCACGGCGTAGTTTTCCCGCCCGGTGCGCGGGTCGACCAGGCCCACGGGCTTGAGCGGCCCATAGCGCAGGGTGTCCACCCCGCGGCGGGCCATGACCTCCACGGGCATGCAGCCCTCGAACACACCGCCGTCGTCAAAGCCGTGGACCTCCGCCTCCTTGGCGCAGGTCAGCTCCCGCACGAAGGCGAGGTACTCGTCCTTATCCATCGGGCAGTTTACATAATCCGCCGTCCCCTTGTTATAGCGGGAGGCAAAGAAAGCGCTGTCCATGTCCACGCTCTCCAGCGTGACGATGGGGGCCACCGCGTCATAAAAGTGCAGGTCGCTCTCCGGGCAGAGGGCGGCGATCTTCCCGGCGATCGCGTCGCTGGACAAAGGGCCGGTGGCGATGACCACCTCCCCGTCGGGGATCTCGGTGGCCTCGGCGGAGACGATCTCGATATACGGGTGGTTTTGCAGCGTCTCGGTGATGGTCCGGGCAAAGCCGACCCGGTCCACCGCCAGCGCGCCGCCGGCTGCCACGCGGTTTTGGTCGGCGCTTTTCATGATGAGCGAGTCCATGGCGCGCATCTCGGCCTTCAGCAGGCCGACGGCGTTGGTCAGCTCATCGCTGCGCAGGGAGTTGGAGCACACCAGCTCCCCATAATAGGGGGAGGAATGGGCCGGGGTCATCTTCCCGGGCTTCATCTCCACCATGCGCACGGGGATCCCCCGCTTGGCCAGCTGCCAGGCGCATTCGCTCCCGGCCAGGCCCGCGCCCAATACCGTTACCTGTTCCATGCCTTATTCCTCGGCGGCCGTTTTCTTCTTGGCCGCGGTCTTTTTGGTAGTTTCCGTTTTCCTGGCGGTCTTTTTGGTTCCGGCGGCGGCCTTCTTCTCGGCGCGCTTGGCCTCGGCCGCGGCCTTCTCCTCCGGGGTTTTCTTCTTGAACACCCGCTTGTCCTCCGGGACAAAGTTGGGACAGGCCTCGTTGATGCAGAAGGACTTGAGCGGTCCCCGGCCGCTGTGCTTGAACATGGTCTTGCCGCAGGCGGGGCAGAAATCCTTGGTCGGCACGTCCCAGGTGATGAAGCCGCAGTCGGTGCCGCGCTCGCAGGCGTAGAAGACGTAGCCCTTCTTCGATGTGCGCTTGAGGATGCGGCCGCCGCACTTGGGGCACTTGCCCGGCATTTCCACCACGATGGGCTTGGTAAAGGTGCACTCCGGGAAGCCGGGGCAGGCCAGGAAGTAACCGAAGCGGCCCTTCTTGACCACCATCTGCCGGCCGCAGACGTCGCAGTACTCGTCGCTCAAAACGTCGGGCACCTTGATTTTGACGCCGTCCATGGCCTTCTCCGCCTCGCTGAGCTCCTCGCTGAAGCCGCCGTAGAAGTTGGACAGCACACCGCGCCATTCGGCCTTGCCCCGCTCGATCTCGTCCAGCTCCGCCTCCATCTGGTTGGTGAACTTCAAATCGACAATGTCGGCAAAATGCTCCTTCATCAGCCCCGTGACCACCTGGCCCAGCGGGGTGGGCTTGAGGTACTTTCCCTCCTTGATGACATAGTCGCGGGCTGTAATGGCGGAGATGGTCGGCGCGTAGGTGGAGGGGCGGCCGATGCCCTTTTCCTCCATGGCGCGAATCAGCGTCGCCTCCGTATAGCGGGCGGGCGGCTGGGTAAACTGCTGCTCATGCGTCAGCTTCTCAAGGTACAGCCGCTGCCCCGCGCTCAGGTTCGGCAGCGGGTTTAAAAGCTCGCTGCTCTCCTCGTCGCGGGCTTCCTCATACACGGCGGTGTAGCCCTTGAATTTAAGCTCCGAGTAATTGGCGCGGAAGCTGTAGCCCGCGGCCTGGACATCCACCGCCACGTTATCGTACACGGCGTTTGCCATCTGGCAGGCGGTGAAGCGCCCCCAGATCAGGCGGTAGAGCCGGTACTGCTCCTGGGTCAGATCCTTGCGCACAAGCTCGGGGGTAAGGTTGATATCGGTGGGACGGATGGCCTCGTGCGCGTCCTGCGCGCCGGCCTTGGTCTTGAAGTGCCGGGGCTTGCCGGGGTAGTACTCCGCGCCGTAGTGGGCGGTGATATAGTCCTTGGCCGCAGCCAGCGCCTCCTCGGACAGTCTGAGCGAGTCGGTACGCATGTAGGTGATGAGGCCCACGCTGCCCTGGCCGCTGAGTTCCACGCCCTCATACAGCTGCTGGGCGATGGACATGGTACGCCGCGGCGTCATGCCGAGGCGCCGCGAGGCCTCCTGCTGCAAGGTGGAGGTGATAAAGGGCGGCGCGGGGGATTTCTTCTTTTCGCCGCGCTTGACGTCGGCCACGGAAAAGGGCGCGTCCTTGACGGCGTTGACGACGAGGTCGACTTCCTCTTTGGAATGCAGCTCCTGCTTCTTGTCGCCCTTGCCGTGGAAGCGGGCGGTGAAGGCGGAATTATCCTCCCCGCAGTTAAGCCGCGCGTCCAGCAGCCAGTACTCCTGGGGCTTGAAGGCTTCGATCTCCTCCTCGCGGTCGACGACCATCCGGGTGGCCACCGACTGCACGCGCCCGGCGCTCAGGCCCTTTTTGACCTTGCGCCACAGCAGCGGTGAAAGCTCATAGCCCACGATCCGGTCAAGAATACGGCGCGCCTGCTGTGCGTCCACCAGATCCTGATCGATGCTGCGCGGGTTCTGGATGCTCTCGGTGACGACCTTCTTGGTGATCTCGTTGAAGGTCACACGCTTGGCCTTGCTGTCGTCCAGCTCCAGCAGCTCCTTGAGATGCCAGGAGATGGCCTCGCCCTCGCGGTCAGGGTCAGTCGCGAGGTAGACGGTCTTGGCATCCTTGGCCTCTTTTTTCAGCTCGTTGATCAGATCCTTCTTATCCCGCACGGGGATATACTGCGGCTCAAAGCCGTGCTCTATATCGACGCCCATCTTGCTCTTGGGCAGATCTCTCAAATGGCCCATGGACGCGGTCACCTTATACCCGCTGCCCAGGTATTTTTCAATGGTCTTCGCCTTGGCGGGCGACTCCACGATCACAAGATCCTTCCCTCTTGCCATTCTGTTTCCTCACTTCGTTGTTATATTCAGGCTGACCCGACGGCCGGCCGTGCGGCGGATATAGCCCTTGATCTCCAGGATCGTCAGCTGTGAGAGCACCTTTGCCGCCGACAATCCGGTGTTCTCGATGATGTCGTCAACGTGGGTCTGGCCCCGGTCGATGGCCGCGATGATCGTCAGCTGCTCGGCATTGAGCCCGCTCAGCTGATCACGCAAGTCAATATAGCCCGCGTCCTTTTCCTTGTCAACGTCTTTTTTCGGTTCCGGTTCCGATTTCACAGCGGGTGCGGGCGTCTCCTCCGCCGGCAGTACAAGGCTGTCGGGCCTGCGCAGCTTGTCGGGATAGACGGCGGCCAGTTCCTCCAACGCGTCCCAGCCGCAGGTGCAGGGTCGTGCCCCCTGCTTTAACAGCGCGATGGTCCCGGCGCTGTTGTCCGCATCGGCATTACCGGGTACGGCGAAAACCTCACGTCCCTGCTCCAGCGCCTCGCGCGCAAAGAGCAGGCTGCCGCTCTTCTCCGGCGCCTCCACCACGACCACCGCGTGGGAAAGCCCCGCGGAGATGCGGTTGCGTTCCCGGAAGAAGTGATTGCGCGGTTTGGTGCCGGGCGGATACTCACTGACCAGCGCACCATGGGCGGCGACATCCCGCTGCATATCGGTCTCCCGACCGTGGGCTGTGCCCAGCACGCCGACGCACACGCCGCCTGCCAGCAGGCATCCATGAGCCGCGACGCGGTCCACACCCTCCGTAAGGCCGGAGATCACAATGCCGCCGGCCTTGGCGATCTCAAAGGCGAGATTGCGCCCCATCTTCAGGCCATAGGGCGTGGCCTTACGCGTACCGATGACGGCCACCGAGGGCGTCGCGTCCACGTCGGGCAGGCGGCCCCTGACATACAGTACCACAGGCGGGGCAAAAATATTCCGCAGGCGGGTAGGATAGGCCGCGTCCTGCATGGTCAGGATGCGGATATCCCGCTCACGGCAGGCATCGAGAATGCCGTCGACCGCGCGCAGGTCGCGCTTTTCAAACAGGGCCGCGTCCCGCGCCGTGACGCCGGGAATCGTTTTAAACTCCCCCGGCGGCGCTAAAAAGGCCCGTTCGGGGTCGCCGTAATGGGCGATGAGCGCGGCGCGGGAGGCGGGGTTGGCGCCCGTCACGCTTGAAAGCCACACCCAGTACCGTATGGACGGCATCCGTCTCACCTGCCCTTTCTTTCTATCTTTTTTCTATCTCGTCATTTCCCAGAGCACGATGGACGCGGCCACCGCAGCGTTGAGCGACTCACTGCCCGGCGCCATGGGAATGATCAGCTCCCCGTCACAGGCTTCCAGCAGTTCCCCGCTCAGCCCCCGGCCCTCGCTGCCGATGGCGACAAGGGCGTTCTTCAAATCCAGCGTGCGGATATCCTCTGCCCGCTTCGACAGCGCCGCGCCATAGAGCGGCAGGCCGTTTGCCGCCGCCAGCGCCCTCGCCTCTGGCACCGTGCAGTGTACGATCCGCTCCCGAAAGATCGCGCCCATGGTCGCGCGGACGGTCTTCGGGCTGTACACATCGGCGCAGGCACCGCACAGGAGCACCGTCTCCACCCCCATGGCGGCGGCGGTGCGGATGACGGTGCCCACATTGCCGGGGTCCTGCACGTTTTCCAGCAGGATGGCCCGCGATATGGGCCGCTCCCGCGTCTCTTCGGGGATCGCCACGGTAAAGAGCGGGCCGGGGCTGTTCTTCATGGGCGAGGCGTAATCAAACAGCTCCGCCGTCGCCGTATATTGCGCCGCCGTCTCCAAGCCCGGGCAATGCTCCGCGCGCTCCTTCCAGAGCACGGTTTTGACCGCGCGGCCCTTGTCCAGCGCCTCAAGCAGCAGCTTTCGCCCGTCGCAGAGATATTCCCCCTCGGCGCGGCGAAAGGCCGCGTCATTCGCCAGGGCACGCAGGCGCATGATGACAGCGTTTTTCCGGGAAGAAAGCTCTTGAATCATGGTTCCGTTCCTTCCGTCCAATCTACTATTGTAATAAGAAAATTGTCGTTCATTGCTTATAATACAAAAGTTTTATGCATTTATCAAGTGTCTATACACGAAAAAAGAAATCCGACGCGGCAAAACACCGCGCCGGACACGCATCATTTCCAGGTCAGCCACAAAAACACATAGCCCACCGTGACCGCCGTCAGCGTCAGCGGCACGCCGATGCGCGCGAAATCGCGGGCGGAAACCTCGCAGCCCTCCCGCCGGAGGATGGCCGTGGCGGTAATGTTGGCCGAGGCGCCCACCGGGGTCAGGTTGCCGCCGAGGGTAGCGCCGGAGAGCAGCCCGAAGTACAGCAGATAGGGCTGGATGCCCATGGAGGCGGCGACGCCCTGCACCACCGGCAGCATGGTCGCCACATAGGGGATGTTGTCGACAAAGGCGGAGATCGCCACCGAGAGCCACACAATGGCCGTGTACAGCAAAAACAGGTTTCCACCGCCGAGCCGCGCAATAAAGCCCGCCACCGCGTCGATGATGCCGACGTTTTCCAGCGCGCGGATCACCACGAACAGCCCCGTCAACAGCAGGATCGTCTGGAAGTCCACGCTTTTGAGCGCATGGCCCAGCCCCTTGGCGCTGCGGCTGCGGAGCAGGTCATAGATCATACTGACGATGGCATAGGCGCAGCAGATGATACCGTTGGTGAGGGCGGGTTTGTTGGGGATAAAGGACGCGGCGATCAGCGTCACCACGATGCCGACCAGCATGACCGTGGGAAACACGCTCTCGACCGCAGTATGAGCGTCGGCGGACACCGGGTCCTTCTGATCCCGGAACAGCACCAGCAGCACCAGCACCGTGGCCGCCGCGCCGAGCTCCACAGCCCAGAAGATACCGGGCCGTCCATTCATCCAGAAGAAGCTCATGAAGTCCATGTCGGCGTAGGCGCCCAGCATGATGGAGGTGGTATCGCCCACCAGCGTGGCCGCGCCCTGGAGATTGGACGAGACCGCGATCGCCAGCAGCATGCCCACCGGGTTGATCTTGAGCTTTTTGCAGATGGCAAGGCCCACCGGCGCGATCATCAGCACCGTGGCCACGTTGTCGATAAAGGCCGACACGATCCCGGCAAACAGCGACATGTAGATGATGACCGCGCGCACATTTTTGGAATGGGTCAAAATCCCCTCGGCAATGCGGTTGGGCATTTTCGATTCAATAAAATAGTCCACCACGACCATCGTCCCGCCGATCATCAGCAGCACGTTAAAGTCAATGGCGTCGAGGATCTGATCAAGCGGCACGGCGCCGAGCGCGCAGACCACCGCCGCCACTACAAGGGCAACGTAGGTGCGGATATCGGGCTTTGCAATCATGACGACATACATCGCCACAAACAGGATCAGAACGGGCAGCTTCATATTACAAGCTCCTCCCTATGTTTTGGGCAAAGAAAAAAGACCTTTACCATGGGGACAGCAGTCCCTTTGATAAAAGTCTTGCCGTTTAACGAACAGACCGGGGGCCGTGGCCCCGGGTATGGCGATCTGTCCGACGCAAAGCGCGCCGGCTACTCCCTTGTTGTGCCGGATTGTAGCACAGCCCGCCGGAAAAGTCAATGACTTTTCCGGCGGGTATTGTTATGTGAACTTTATTATGTCCTCTTACAGTTCCGGGTACAGCGGGAAGCGCTCGCACAGGTCGATGACCTGGGCCTTGACTTCGGGTACGGCGGCCTCGCCCTCGTCGATCAGGCGGGCGATCATGTCGGCGATCTGAACCATCTCGGCCTCCTTCATGCCGCGGGTGGTGGCAGCCGGGGAACCGAAGCGCATGCCGGAGGTAGTCTTGACCGACTGGGTGTCAAAGGGGATGGTGTTCTTGTTGGCGGTGATGTTCGCCATGTCCAGCAGCTCCTGCACCTCGGCGCCGGTCTTGCCGCGGCTCCATACGTCGGCCAGCATCAGATGATTGTCCGTACCGCCCGAGACCAGGCGCACGCCCTGCCTCGAGAGCTCATCCGCCAGCGCTGCGGCGTTGAGCACCACCTGATGCTGGTAGGCTCTGAATTCCTCACTCAGCCCCTCCTGGAAGCAGACGGCCTTGGCCGCGATGGTGTGCATGAGAGGGCCGCCCTGGGTGCCGGGAAAGACGGCGCTGTTGATTTTCTTTTTCAGCTCGTCCGTGCACAGAATCAACGCACCGCGGGGACCGCGCAGGGTCTTGTGCGTGGTGGTGGTGACCACATGGGCGTAGGGCACGGGGCTGGGGTGCTCCCCGGCGGCGACAAGGCCGGCCACATGCGCCATGTCGACCATGAGGTAAGCGCCGACGGAATCGGCGATCTCGCGCATGCGCTTGAAGTCAATGAAGCGGGGATAGGCGCTGGCGCCGGCGATGATGATCTTGGGCTGAACCTCCTCGGCGCGCTGCTGCACGGCGTCGTAGTCGATCATCTCAGTTTCGGGGCTGACGCCGTAGAAGGTGGCGTTGAAATATTTACCGGAGATGGATGCCTTGGAGCCGTGGGTCAGGTGACCGCCGTGGCTCAGGTCCATGCCAAGGATAGTGTCGCCCGGCTTGAGCAGGGCCAGGTATACCGCGACGTTGGCCTGGGAGCCGGAGTGGGGCTGGACATTGGCATGCTCGGCGCCGAAAAGCTTCTTGGCGCGCTCGATGGCGAGGTTCTCCACCTCGTCCACATACTGGCAGCCGCCGTAGTAGCGTGCGCCGGGATAGCCCTCGGCATATTTATTGGTCAGATGGCTGCCCATAGCCTCCATCACCGCGGGAGAGACAAAGTTCTCCGACGCGATCAGCTCGATGTGATCGCGCTGGCGCCCCAGTTCGCGCATCATGGCCTCATAGATTTCCGGGTCTTGCCGCTTGACGGTTTCATAGCTCATGGGTATACCTCCAAAGTTTTCTTTTTACCGCCGACAGTATAATACAAACTCCCCCCCTTGACAACAACAAGATGTGACAAAGCCTTGCAAGTTTTTTTGTCGCGTGATACACTGGTTGCACAAAAAAGAGGGGGATTTTATCATGAAGAAAATCCTGAAAATTCTGCTGATTCTCGTTCTCGTTCTGGTCGTGGCCGTGGCGGCGCTGCTTGGCTGGCTGACCGCGACGGAGTACCGGCCCGAGGCGGTCGAGGCGGCGGCAGTCGCATTGGCCGGCGACGTGGACAGTCTCAAGGGTGGCGACCGTCTGTCCATTCTCAGCTGGAACGTGGGTTACGGCGGCCTTGGCAAGGAGTCCGACTTCTTTATGGACGGCGGAACCATGTCCAAGCCGAAGGACAAGCAAACCGCGCTGGGCTACCTTGACGGGATTGCGCGCACCATTGAGGCCGTCGACCCCGACCTGGTGATTCTACAGGAGGTGGATGCCGACTCCTCCCGTACCTACAGCATCGACGAACGGCCCCTGCTCTCCGGGGGTATGAGCGCGGAGACCTATGCCCTCAACTATTCCTGCCCCTTTGTGCCCGTGCCCGTGCCGCCCATCGGCAAGGTGCATAGCGGCCTTTTCACCATGACAGACGACCTGCGCATTGACCGGGCTGAGCGCATCTCCCTCCCCTGCCCCTTCTCCTGGCCGCTGCGTATCGCCAACCTCAAGCGCTGCCTGCTGGTCAGCTACCTGCCCATCGAAGGCAGCGACAAGCAACTGGTGCTGGTAAACCTCCATCTGGAAGCCTACGACGACGGCGCGGGCAAGATCGCCCAGACCAACCAACTGCGGGAGTTTATCACCGCCGAATACGAAAAGGGCAACTACGTCATCGCCGGCGGCGACTTCAACCAGGTCTTCCCCGGCAGTCTGGATGTCTATGCCAACACCCACCCCGAGCTGTGGGAGCCGGGTGTGCTGGACGAAAACCTCCTGCCCGAAGGCTGGACGCTGGCCTATGATCTCTCCACGCCGACCTGCCGCCTGCTCAACCAGCCCTATGACCCCAGCGACACCGTTAACACCCAGTACTATGTGATCGACGGTCTGATCCTCTCGCCCAATGTGGAACTCAACGCGGTCGAGACACTGGACGCGGGCTTTGCCTATTCCGACCACAATCCCGTCCGGGTCGATGTTACGCTCAATTAATACTCTTTTTCAATAAAAAGTAGAGACTTTTTATTGAAAAGGCGCCGCTTGATGCGTCGCCCATCTGCGCGAAAGCGCAGATGACGTCTGCTCTGCATAAGTGTGGCTTAGCGAAATCAAAGATTTCGAGCCTCACTTATCATACAGTTTCCGACGCGCTAACGCGCTATTAAAAGTAGACTTTGTCTACTTTTAATGGGAAACTAGTATAAACCTGACTGCCCATAACGAAAGAGGCATCCGCTTGGCGGATGCCTCTTTCGTTATGTAAACTTTGTTATGTTTCCTCCGGATTCCATGGCAGGTCTACAAAGCTTGGTTCATGTCCCATGGCGGGGAGCAGCTTTTCCATCACATCGCGCATGGGAAGGCGCAGCGTAGACGTGTTGATGCAGGGGTGACAGCCGAGGAAGGCGTCGCCCAGCAGGTCGCGGTCAATGAGCAGGCGCACGCGCTTTTCCGTATCGTTCATCAAGCCCAGCACGCTTACCGAGCCTGGCGTGATGTCCAGCGTGGAGAGCATCTGCTCGGCCGTGGCAAAGGACAGGCGCGCCGAACCGATCTGTTTGGATAACAGCTTGGTTTTAAAGGGCTTGTCCCCCGGCATGAGCAGCAGATAGATGTCCGTCATCTGGCGGTTTGTGAGCAGGAGGTTTTTACAAATGGCGCAGCCGAGCAGCTCTTCGATTGCATGGCAGGCTTCGATGGTGTCGGCATGCTCGTGGTCTGCGCGCTCATACGAAATGCCGAGCGCGTCCAGCAGGTCATAACAGCGCTCCTCCTTGTCGATGCGTCTGTCCTCCGGCCTGCCCCGGTATAGGGTGGGGTCTATCGTCATATTTCTTTGCTCCTTAAAATCTCGATCAAGCTGTCGGCAATGAAATCCATGTCCTTTTCATCATAGCGCTGATCGCAGGGGATGGCCAGCATGTGATCCACCGCGAAGCGTGCCGCGGCGCACACGCCGGCAGCTGCCTCCGGCTCCGGCCAGATCACCGGGCAATAGACGCCGTGTGCCGCCATCGCCTTCTGCACCGCGCCGCGTTCTTCCAGGAAGATCGGAAAGTAGAGCGTGCTGTTCTCCGGCTGTTCGGTCAGAAAGCGCAGCCTTCCCTTCGCGTGCAGCGGCTCCAACCGCTCGGCCAGCCGCCGGACATTTTTCAGCCGTTTTTGGTAGACGGCCTCAAAATCCAATCCTGTCAACACCGCACGGTACGCCTGGCTCATGGCCGTCGGCGCTGCGTCCGCATCGAGCAGCGTTTCCGCCCGCGCGATCTCCGCAAGAAACTCCGTTTTCAGCTCCGCCTCCCAGCTTTGAAGATAACGGTCCTTCTTCTCCATGGCCGCACGATTGCAGTCACCGAAGACGCTGTCCGTATGCTCGCCGCAGACCTCAAGCCCGGTTTGCAGCATGCCGCCCTCGGGCAGCGAGGCCCACTTGCGCAGGCTGGCAAGCGTCGCGTCGGGAACGAAGCCCTCCCCGTCACGCGGCACAAGAATATCGTGCGTCCGATCCTCCGCCAGCAGCAGGTCCCGCCCGCTGTCCCGGAGGCTTTGCAGAAAGCCGTCTGTGAAGGGCCGGACGCCGAAATAGGGCATATACAGCAGCAATGCCCCGTCGGTCAGCTTGGAGAGGACATCGTCTTCATCCCCGCGCAGATCGGCGCGCAGCCTGTAAAACACCGCCTCATAGCCGTTGAGTGCAAAGGGGACGATCATCGACTCGCAGCACAGCGCGGGCAGCAGCACCCGCTTTCGTCCCGCGATGCGGGCCAGGGCCTTCATGGCGTCCCGCCCGCTGCGGTAAAGGCGCCAGTCGTCCCGGACAAAGCCCGTGTTCTCCCGCAAAAACGGCGCGTTCGAGCTTGTTTCAAACACGCTTCCGTACTCCATCAGCCGATCACCTCCCGCAAAACACGCAGCGCGTTTTGACTGCAAATCTTTTCCGCCGCGTCATAGCCAAAGGCATCGGCGATCCGTTCGGTAAAGCGGGACAGCCCCCGATAGTTTTCCATTTCCAGCCTGCAGTCGATCCCGTCAAAGTCCGAGCCCAGGGCCAGCGCCTCCAGCCCCGCCTTATCCGCGATATGGCGCATATGGCGCAGGATATCGTCGTTCGTCGAATGCTCCGCCCCGTCGCGCAGAAAGGCGGAATAGAAGTTTACGCCGCACACGCCGCCCCGGTCCCCCAGGGTGCGCAGCTGCGCGTCGGTCAGATTGCGGCTGTGGCGGCACAGGCTCCGCGCGCAGGAGTGCGAGGCCACAAAGGGCGCCTTGCTCACACGGGCCACGTCATAGAACCCGCCCTCGGACAGGTGCGACACATCCACCACCATGCCCAGCCGGTTCATCTCCTCCACCGCCTCAAGGCCGAAGGGCTTGAGGCCCTTTGCGTGCAGCGCGTCGTCCGGCGAGTTGGGGTATCCCAGGCTGTTTTCATAGTTCCACGTCAAGGTCACCAGCCGTACCCCCGCGTCATACAGGGCCTGCACCCGCTCGATTTTCCCGTCGATGCAGGCGCCGTCCTCCAGCGTCAGCAGGGCCGACACGCGGTCATGCGCCGCGTTTTCCTCGATCTCCCCCACGCTGCGCACGGGCCGGATCCGCTCCGAAGCCCTCGCCATCTCCCAGTCAAACAGCGCCGCCTGGTGCTGGAAAAATTCCCAGGGCGACATCGTGATACGGTACTTCTCCGCGCGGTCGTACATGGGGATAAAGGCCGCAAAGCATTGCAGCAGCGCGCCGCAGTCTGTCAGCATGTCGAGGCAGATATGCCCCGGCGCATCCTCCAGAGAGCAGCCGTGCTGCTGTAATTTCAAAAGTGTGTCGCAGTGCAGGTCAACGGTCCATCGGTTCAAGCTTCTCTTCTCCCATTTCCCAAAGTGTCGGGCATGGCCTGCCCCGCCTCGATCAGCGGCAGATACCAGTCCTCATACAGATAGGGGCGTTCCTCATCCTCCGGCCACAGGCTGCCCCAGGGACGCAGAAGGATCTCATAGCGAAAGCCGCCCTCACTGTTGACGGCGGTATAGCTGCCCCGGATGATCAGCTCCCGGCCCGCCTCGTCAGTCAAAAGATACATGGCCCAGTCGTCGCTTTCAAGGCCGCAGTCGAGGAAATCCCCCGTCAGGCAGCGCAGCTCATCCCCGGTCACGGTACACACCGCCCGGCCCAATTCCTGCTCTTTTGGCAGGTTCTCATCCCACAGGGTCATGGTAAAAACGTCGCCGCCGCCGTCGACACTGGCACAGCAGTCCCACCAGTACCCGTCCATGTGCTCCCAGTCGCCGCTGACCTCATTCATATGCCACCAGCCGTACCAATCGCCGGAAAGCGTCTGCGGTGCGGCCGTCGGCTCCGCCTGCCGGACAAGCTGAATGGAGGCGGTCTTGATTTCTTCCCTTGCCGCACAGCCTGTCAGCAATATGATCACCAGCAGCAGGAAAAGCTCTCTCTTTCTCCGCATCAATCGCTCACCCCAGCTTCACCACGATCACGCCGTCGAGCATTTGTACCGAGCCGGCGTAGGGGTATGCGGGCATAGCCTCCACCCGCGGATCGGAAGCCAGACGCTCCGTCGTCTTGTCGTCGGCGAAGGGCAGCTCCAGGCCGAGGAAATTCCGCAGCAGGTTTTCCCGGGAATAGATATTCACCAAATCCGCCGGCGCCGCCATGAACAGCTCCGTATCCAACTCCGGGAAACGGTGCAGCAGCTGCTCCTGCCGTCCCACGAGCGCGACGGTGCAGTTTTCGTCAAAGCCCTCCGTCTCCATGATCCGCGTCGAAAGCACCGTATAGAAGGCATAGGCGTTTTCATATTGCAGCTGGAGCTTGAGGTAGACCATATTGGCAAAGTAGACGTTGCACACGACCACCGCGCTGAGCGCCAGCGCCGTAAGCTCCCGGCCCCGGCGGACAGGTCCGACAGGCAGCCGCTCCATCACCAGCGCCGTTAGGAAATACACCGTCACGAAGCTGTACATCACCAGTGTATGAATCGACGCGCGAGACATGATCAGGTACATGCACCCGATGCCCAGCGGCAGCAGCAGGGTCAGGAACAACGCCAGTGCCCCGTGCAGCGCTTTTTTCTTCCCCCCGATCACGACACCCAGCCCTGCCAGTGTCAGCACAGCCAGCGCGATGTGGATATAGCGCGAAACCTCAAAGGGCACCAGATAGAAGTTGCGGAAGCTGAACACATACCAGAAGGCGTCATAGGCCATGCGCACCCGGCGCGGGAGACTCACGCTGCCGTTGACGTTCTCGGTTACATAGCTGTTAAATTCCGCCCCCGTAAAGCGAAACACCAGCAGCGTCACCGCATAGTAGACCGCGATGGCCACGGCCATAAGAAGCAGCGCCTTGAGCCCATCCAGGACGATCTCCCACACGCCACGTTCCCCATCCAGGGCATCGGCGATCATTTTCAAAATAAACAGGCTGGCCGCCACAGCGATATATGCCTGATAGATCCCCAGGGCCAGCACCAGCAGCACAAGGCTCAGCGCGCCGCGCCGCCAGTCTCCCCACCGCCACAGGTATACCGCCAGCGCCGTCAGGCAAAAGGCCCAGGCATAGGGCGCGGCGGTGAACATGAAGCAGAAGTTGCCCGTCAGCGAGGGGAAGGTCACCACCAGCGCCGCAAGCAGGCCCTGCCAGAAGCGGGAGCGAATCCCCAGAAAGCGCAGCATCAGGCAGGCCGCCGCCGCGATCAGCAGCAGGCTTACAAGCCCGTAAACCCAGGGCATCGACCAGTCCGGAAACAGGAGCTTGACCGCCTCAAGTCCCCAGCGGCCCGAGGTCACCGTGGCGCCCTTGCCGAAAAGGGACTCGATCTCGTCATGATTGACCAGCTTATTGGAAAAGGCATAGCCGTGCGCGGCCATGCCCGCAAGCATGGCCGTGACAAAAGGCGCCCGATCCTGTGCAAAGCGCGCTTTCGCGCGCCGCAGCAGTTCCTTTTCCTTCACAGCTTTCCTCCTTGCCTCAGCGAAATTCAACGCGCTGAAACAGCTTATAAAAACCGTAGGCCGCCACCGGCAGCATCAGCACGAAATAGGGCAGCGCGTACTGGCTCTTGGCCTCGAACAGCAGATGGTACAGCAGTCCTCCCAGAATGATCAGCGGCAGCAGGCAGCGGCGGATATCCTTGCCGCGCCAGAGGCTGAACGCGCCCAGGAGCATGCCGAGGAAGATCAGCTGCTGCACCTGGTTCATCACGGCGGCCGTGCGCCTGGCCCCGCTGCCGCAGAAGAAGTCATAAAAGCGCCCCTTCTCGCTGTAGCTCAGCTGGACCTGATTGATCCACAGGGATTCGTAGCTCGGCTCATTCCACTGGCTGCGCAGCTTCTGCCAGAAGAAGCGCAGCGCGGTACGGGGATGGTGGGCGAAGAGCGCCATCCGCTCGGACAGGACAGCGCGGGCGTCGGCGGCCGTGGCTTCGGGGTCATAGTCGTTGCGCTCAAAGGCGTTGACGGTGTTGTCCTCCTTGTACCAGCCGGGGGCGGCGTGCCCCTCGCTAAAGCCCATGGCCATCCAGGAGATCATGGGAATGCCGCTGCCGAACTCCAGGCCCGTCCGTTTTTCATACACCCGCTGCGGCAGGCTCCGAACCGTCAGCACGCACGCGACCGTGAGCACCAGGCACAGCGCCGATTTCAGCGTTGGCCGCTTCAGAAGCTCCAGCAGCCACACCGCGCCGATCGCCGCCAGGAAGATCAGCAGATTGAGCTTGAGCATGACCGCCGCAGTCAGAAACAGCGCCGTCAGCAGCGCGAAGGGGATGCGGCCGTTATGTAAAAAGCGCAGGAACATCCACACCGCGCAGGTCCCGCAGGCAAAGGCGGGGATATTGCCGTAGAGGAAGGTGACGCTCAGCAGCGGCTGGAAGCAGAAAAACAGCATCAGCATCATGAGCTTGGCCACACGCCCGTCCCTGAACAGCAGCTGCGCCGACCGGACCAGCGCGTGGTAGGCAAGCCCCAGCCACAGCAGGTTCACGCCCTGCAGCGCGATAACCTTGTAGCCGTCGGGCGTACCCTTGAGCAGGACATTGGCCACGCGGAAGAACAGCTCGGAATAAAGCACATAGCCCAGCTGGAAGGGGAAGCGCCGGAAGTAGTTGTCCTCCAGCATCCCTATATCGCCCACCGCCATGCGCTGCGCGGCATAGGTCACCATGTGCGAATCGCTGTACAGCGGCGCGCGCAGCTTGGTGGAGGCAATGAAAGCCGCGCCCAGCACGAAGCCCCACAGCAGCAGCACCGCCTCCATCCGGCCGACATGGATCGCGTCGCAGTGCCGGTAAAACAGATACAGCACGCACAGAAAAATCGCAAGCAGGATGGTGTTGAGAAAGATATTATCGGCATAGAAGTCGATATTTTCCCCGGAGGGATGATTGGTATTCAAATCGGAGGTCTGCGTATAGGCGGCAAAGGTCAGCGCCAGCATGAAGGCCAGCACGAGCACCAGGATCAGCGCGGCCGCCGCCCGCTCGGTATCTCTTGCAAACTTGTCCAATCCTCCGTGTTTCACGGCTTTCTCCCCTCTGTCTTTCTTTCTATTCAGTATACACCAAAGCCCCCGGCTTGTGAATGAGGAATTTCGTTTTTTCCCCATTTTATCGGTGAAGCATATGATGCGTCCGTCTCTTAGACCCCGCGGGGCGCAAAAAGTTCCCTCCCGGTCACAGCCGGGAGGGAAACGAGCTTTTATTCGCTTTTCTGCAAGCGCAGCAAGGTCTGGTCAAATCCATACTGCTGCCGCAGCGCCTCGGCACGCGTCAGGTTTTTCTCCTTCGGCCGCCCGGTGTAGGACGCGCGGATCATGATGTTCTTGGGCGAATGCGCAAAGTCCACAAACTCGATCAGATCCACCGCGTAGCCCGCGCTCTCCAGAACCGCCGCCCGGATCGAATCGGTCAGCAGGGCGCTCAGCCGCTCCTTGATGATCCCGTGCTACATCAGCAGGTCCAGTTCCCCTCCCCTGCCGATGGAGAGGTTGACCTCATGCTGGCAGCAGGGCACGGAGAAGATGTACTTCACCCTGCGTTTGATGGCATAGTCCAGGGCGTAGTCGGTGGCCGTGTCGCAGGCGTGGAGCGTGACCACCATGTCAATGTCCGTATCGGCCAGGGCGTCGCGGGTGACGTCGGCCACCTCAAAGCGCAGACCGTCATAGCCGTAGCGCGCGGCGATCTCATTGCAGCGCTCGACCACGTCGCGCTTGAGGTCATAGCCGATGATGGCGGTGTCCATGCCGCGCCGCACGGCGAAGTAGTAGTACAAAATAAAGGTCAGATAGGACTTGCCGCAGCCAAAGTCCAGAATGCGGATGCGCCGCATCCCCTCATCCTTGACCCCCTGGGCCACCAGCTCCACGAAGCGGTTGATCTGCCGGAACTTATCGTACTTGGCGCGAACGATTTTAAAGTCCTTCGTAAACACGCCCAGATCCACCAGCGCCGGGATCGCCTCCCCCTCGCGGAGGATGTAGTCCTTCTCCCGGTTGTGGCTCTGTGCGGCGCCGGGTCTGGTTACCGCGGCCGCGCCGCCGGTTTTCCGATAGCTCCCGTCGCGCCGGAGGGTAAACTGCTCGCTGCCTGTTTCCGTGATGATCAGCGCCTGCCGGTAGCGCCCGTCCAGCGCCCGCTCACACAGGCCGAGCACGCCCTCCTCGTCCAGATTCCGGTGAAAGGCCTTGTTCTCCCGCAGGCTCTCCGCCTGGTAAAGCCGCCCGCTCTTGCCCTGGACGGGCCGGATAGTGACCTTCTGCGCGTCGGCCCCTTCGGTCGGCTGGGAGAAAACCGCCTTTGTCAGCGTCGGCAGCGCAGCCGCCAGGGTCTCCGATAGTCTTGCCATCTCAGCCTCCGAACAGCCGCTTGAGGTTCAGCGCCGCGGCCTTGAGCTCGTTTTTGCTGTAGGAGTTGTTCTCGTCGTTAAGCACCGCCGCCACCGCCTCCTTGGCCGAGAGATTGGAGGCCAGCATCTTATCGACCAGCATGGCCTCGGCGGACACCGTGTGCTCGACCTTGTTAAAGACATAGTCCTCGTCGATTTCCACCACCACAGCATACTCGCCCTTGTCATAGTTTCCCTTGGCCAGCAGCTGATCCTTCACCTCTTGAGGCGTGCCGCGAAAGCTCATCTCATGGAGCTTGGTCATGTCGTTGCACAGGCACAGGCGGCACTTGGCCTCACTGTCGATGAAGAAATCCACCAGCTCCATGATGCGCTTGGGCGACTCATAGAGGGCAAAGGTGCGGGTGTCGCCATGGCGCATTTTTTCCAGCAGCCTTCTCCGCTCCGCGTTCTCCCGCGGGAAGAAGCCGTAAAACAGAAAGCTTGACAGATCAAAGCCCGAGATGGACAGCGCCGTCACCGCCGCGCAGCAGCCGGGCACGCCGATTACCGGGATGCCCGCCTCCACCGCGGCCTTGATGAGCTCGTTGCCGGGATCGGAGATGCAGGGCGTGCCCGCGTCGGTGATGACCGCGACGCTCTTGCCCGCGAGCATTTCGTTGATGAAGTACTTGGCCTTGCCGTATTCGTTGAACTTGTGGTTGGACACCAGCTTGTTGCGGATCTCGAGCTTGCCCAGCAGCACCATGGAGCGGCGCGTATCCTCGGCGGCGATCATGTCCACATCGGTGAGGATCTGCCGTCCGCGGGGGGACATGTCCTTCGAGTTTCCGATGGGGGTGGCGACGATATAGAGCTTGCCGACTACGGTTGTTTCTTCCATTTTATCATTGTTTCCTTATCTGTGATTTCTTGACCTCATTATAGCGAAGCCAAGTCCGCCGCGCAAGGGCAAAAAATCACCGGGGAGCGATCCCCGGTGATTGTGTCAAAACCAATATCTCAGTCCTCGTTCAGCCCGTCGTCGCAGATCAGGCCATAGCCGCCCTGCTTGCGCTTATAGACCACGGAGAACGCGTCGTCGGCGTCCATATTCTTGAACACGAAGAACTCGTGATCCAGCAGATTCATCTGCAAAATGGCCTCCTCGGCGGACATGGGCTTGATGGAGAAGCGCTTCGAGCGTACGATCTTGAACTCCTCCGCCTCCTCGGCGGGCTCGTAAGCAGGCAAGACTTCTTTCTCCAAAACGCCCTCGCGGAGCTTCTTTTCCAGGCGGGTCTTGTTCCGGCGGATCTGGCGTTCGATCGCGGCAACGCCGGAGTCCACGGAGGCATACATGTCGTTTGTCAGTTCGCTCGCCCTGTAGAACATGCCGTTGTTGTGGATGGTGATTTCCGCCTTATGCCGGCCGCGCTCGATGCTGAAGGTGACATAGGCCTCGCCCTCGTTTTTGAAAAGCCGGTCGAGCTTGCCAATCTTCTTCATCGCATAGGCTCTCAGCTCCTCAGAGGAATCCATCCGTTTCTCGGTGAACGTGAACTTCATTTGTGACAACTCCTTTCCCAGTGCCATCGGGGTCCGGCGGGGCCGTCCCCCTTTGTCCATAGTATAACACAGCGGCGGGAAAAATAGAAGAAGTCTTTTCCCGTCGCTGTGACAATCGGTATTTTTCACTTAAATTGCCGTAAAATTTTGTGGATTATTCCAAATTTTTCTTCAGCCAAAGGCCCGTCCGATCAGCCGGTCCAGCTTCCCGGCGTAGGCCTCGGGCGCCGCATGCATGCACTCCACATGCTTTGCGCCGGGCACGAACAGGCAATCCTTCTCCCCGGCATAGGCCGCGTACAGCGCGGGACCGTTTGTAAAGGGAACGGTCTTATCCTCCTCGCCCTGGACGAAAAGAATGGGCAGCCTGCATTTGTCCAGGCTCGGCCGCACATCGCTCTTTCTCAGGTCGCAGCCGGAGAGCGCCCGGTGCAGCAGGGCCAGCGGCTTTATCATCGGCCCAAGCTGCCCTTTCAGCTGGGCGTAACCGTCCTGATACGCACTGTCGGCCACGATCGCCCGGACATTCTCCGGGCAGCGCTCCGCCATTTTCAGCACCGTCGCCCCACCCATGGAAAACCCGTGCAGCAGGACCTGTACCTGCGGCCCGAGCCGCTTTTGCAGCTCATCGAGCCAGAGCAGGCAGTCCTCGCTCTCGAACACATCAAAGCCGACGAAGCGGCCCTCGCTGTCACCGTGGGCGGTGTTGTCGCAGCAGAACAGGTCAAAGCCCCGGCCGCGGTAATAGTCGCAGAACATGCCGGCGGTCTCCGCGTGCTCGGAGGTGTAGCCATGCACCAGGAAGGCCACGCGCTTCCCTTCCCCGCCGCCGGGGATATAATAGCCGCACAGCTTCTCCCCGCGCCCGGAACGGATTTCCCAGCGCTCCTGCGGCCGACGGCGCAGCCGTTCGGCACACGCGTCCCGGTGGCGGTAATAGTCCTCCGCGTGTCCCTTTTTGTTCAGCAGAGGATTGAGCACCGGCGAGCCGCCGCGCACGAACACATACCGATACAGCTCGCCCGTAAAGGTCCCGGCCAGAACGAGCGGGAGACTCAGCGCCAAGGCGGTCTTTTTCATCTCAGCTCACCGGAACCACGGCGCCCGCGGTGGCCAGCACCGTGCAGAGGATCACCAGGAGCTGGAAGGGCAGCGTACCGAAATGGCCGACCAGCGCCGATTCCTTCACCCGCTTGCGGGAGAGGTGGTAGGCGGTGACAACGCCGATGCCGGTCACGACCTGGATAATGCTGGCAAAGCGGGTAAAGCCCACGAAGCTTGTCAGGCCGAAGAAGGCAAGCCCCAGGCAGGGCAGGGACGCGGCCAGCCAGCTGACGCGCAGGCCCCACTTTGTTTGCTCATGGACGATATCGCGCAGATTCAGCGTGTTGGCCCAGAAGGAGGTCGCCAAAGCCAGCAGCGTGAAGATATAGCCGATCATGCTGACCCAGCCGCCCAGATGCGCGGCCAGATCCACCAGCGCGCCGTCCTCGGAGATGTTCTCCCCCGCGCCCAGCAGCGTCATCAGGGTGATCAGCAGGATCAGGCCCGCGTTGAGGGCAAGACCCGTGGCAATGGCGGCGCGGATGCGTTTCGCGTCACCCTCCAGTCCCTTGACCACCTGCGGCGTGGACATGACCGCCGACAGGGAGAACGAGATCATGCTGAACAGCGCCAGCGCGTTATTGAGGCCGTGCCAGCCGGCGGGCAAAGCGCTCGTTTCGGACAGGAGCGTGGCCACAAACAGGATGCCGACCACGGCGACCATGGAGCCGACGGCGATCTTCTCGCAGATGCCGACAAGCTTCATCCCCACAAAGACGACCCCCGCGCCGAGCACGTAAAACAGCAGCATGCCCACCGCGTCGGGCAGGCCGAGCCAGGAGCGGAACACCGCCGCCGCGCCGGTCAGGAAGGCGCTGACGTTAAAAATCACCGACAGGCCCAGCAGCACAAAGGCGGCCCAGGTCAGCACGGTCTTGATCTTGCCGGAGAAAAGCTCCGCGTCCAGGCATGAAACGAACTGCGCCCCGTCATTATTATAGCTCAGCTCCGCGATGATCAGGTGCAGCACCAGATTGAACAGATAGCAGAAGCCCAGGATCAGCAGGACCTCCCGCAGGCTGTTGTGCGCGGCGAGGAAGGGGACGGACAAAATGCCCGAGCCGACACCGTGGCCGACGATGATGCTGGTCGCCTCCCAGAAGGACAGCCGGGATTCTCCTTGGATCTTGCGCATAGTCGTTCCTCCGTATCTTTGTATGGAATATGGATCAAACGGGGCCAGGCCCCGTTTGATCAGAATATGACGTCGCAGCCGACGAGGGTGCGGCTGAGCAGCTCCACCTCGTCCGTGGTCAGGGGGTTGCCGGTCAGCACCAGGGTGCGCAGAGACGTGAGCGCCATCAGCGGCTGGAGCGAGCTGATGTCGTTGTCCGACAGGTCCAGTGTCTCCAGATTGATCATGGTGGAGATCGGCGTCAGGTCGGAGATGCCGTTGGTGCTCAGATTCATCGAATAGATGGTCAGGCGGCAGTCGGCATACTGGATCGGATAGAGGTTGGTGACGAAGTTTCCGCTCAGGTCGACCACCTCCAGCATGGGCAGTTGGGTGATCGCGCTGATATCCGCGATGCCCTGGTTGGGCAGGAGCAGCTGACGCGTGCCGGATTCCACCTCATGATTGTCGAAGTTGATCGTGTAAGTCAGCACCGAGTGCTCGATCTGGCATTTGCCGAGGGTATCGTGCAGTTCGTCCACCGCCTCGCCCGTCAGGGCAGGGTTATCCCGAATATACAGGGTGTTGAGCAGGCCCATCCCCCGCAGATACCGCAGGCCGTCATCCGTCAGGCCGGTGTCGTTCAGGCCGAGGGTGGTCAGCGTTTTGACCTTGCGCAGGCCGGAAAAGTCCCGGATGGGGTTTTCGTCCAGATACAGCGTGGTCAGCCCCGACATCATCGTCAGCGCCGAGGTAGAGGTAATGCTGTTGCCGGCGGCATTGAGGAAGGACAGGGAGTTAATGCCCATCAGGGGCCGCAGGTCGCTGATGGCGTTATAGGAGATATCCAGCCATTGCAGATAGGGCAGGTTCATCAGGGGGCTGAGATCCGTGATGTTGTTGCCGCTGAGATTCAGGCGTGTTAAGTACTGGCAATTGGCCAGAGCCGAGATATCCCGGATGCCCATATCGCTCAGATCCAGATCGGACACATCCGAGGCGAAGGTCACGCCGCCAAAGGTGATATCCTGCTTCTCCTCCTGGGCCTTCTCGCTGTGGATGGCGCAGTTGGGCAGCGCCTTGGACAGCGCCGCCAGCTGGCTCTCGGTAATCTCGATGTTCTTGAGACTCAGGCTGGTGAGGTTGGTCATGGTATACAGCGGCGAGAGGTCGGCCACGGGATTGTTGTCCAGATACAGCGTCCGCAGCCCGGTGAGGCTTGCCAGAGGGCTGATGTCTGTGATCTGATTGCCGGAGAGATTGAGCGTCACGAGCCCGCCCAGGGAAGCGAGGGCGGAGATATCGCGCAGCTCATTATTGGCCAGGGACAGGCTGTCGACGGCGTAGAGCTGCAGGATCTCGTCGATCACCGCATCGGTCAGGCCCATGCTCTCGAGCACCAGCTTGGTGGTGCCGACCTTGAAGCTGCGGCCGGCGATGCTGACCGTCTCGGCCGTGTTCAGGCTCTTGCGGCTCTCCTCAATGCTGGCGATGCGGGCCGAGACCGTGGGGTTGTTGGTGTCCATGCTGCGCAAAACCTCCAGGGCCTTGACATAGTTTCCCTGGGTCTCATAGCAGTCTGCCATGAGCATGCGGCACTCGTCAGTCTGCTCCACGGCGGAGGCCTTGCGCAGCGCGGCCAGTGCCCCGTCGTAATCCTTGTTATAGTACAGCAGCTGCGCCTGGTTCATGTAATCGTTGTAGACCTTGCGGTCAGACACGCCCATGAGCACCACCGCCATGGCGATGATGAACACCGCCGCCAGGATCGTGCAGACAAGGATCGCCCGTTTTTTATTCGGTTTACGGTGTTCCGCCCCGGTCATGACCGCGGCGGCGGGATTGCTTTTACTGTTCATCTTCCGTTTCCTGTGCCGCCTGGCCGTCATCGGCCGCGGGCGTGAGCGTCAGCGCCGGGATCTCTCCCGTAGGCTCAAAGTACGATTCATCCACCGGAGCATTCTCTGCCGGAGCTGCCTCCGCCGGTTCAATCTCTGCCGGCTCCGCCTCTGCCGCGGGCACGCTCTCCGGTTCCGGCATGGGTTCCGGCTCCACGGTCTCGGCCTCGATCACGGCGGGCTCCACGGGCCGCTTCTTCAGCCCGATTCCGATGCAAAACAGCGCCGCCATGATGCACAGCACGCTCATCTCCTGCATACCGGCCGCGAAGGTGACAGGCTCGGCGGTATTGGACAAGGCGGGCAGATCCTCCACGATCACGTGGTAAAGGAAGGGCAGGCCGAACAGCGGCGGCAGCAGCCACTTGGTGCGGATCCAGCCGAACACCGTCGCCGTGTACAGCACGGCCACCAGCATGTACAGCAGGATGCACAGCACGGTGTGCATCCAGGAATCGAAGCTGAGGGACTTGAAGATAAAGAACACCACGCCCAGCAGCACCGGCACGCAGGACAGGAAGAAGCCCTTCTTGCCGAACAGCACGATGCACAGCGCCAGCAGCAGGCAGCAGCCGACCGGCAGCGCGATCTGCATCAGCAGAAACACCCGGTCCGTCCACAGTCCCCAGCAGCCGATCAGCCGGAAGACGGCCGCCATGAACAGGAAGTAGATGGCGCTCTCGGCGAAGAAGCCGGTCTTATCGAGGAAGTATTTCACACGGGAGCCGTCGTTTGTTTTCTTCATAATGGAACCATCCTTTATGTAAAAATGTGAAACGCTATGTAGGAAGTTTATCATATCACAGTTCCGGTCGATTCGCAAGTAAAGACGCGCAAGCGCCCGCCTTTGTTCCGGCCTCTTGCAATTGCCGCGGCCTTTCAGTATAATAACCGCATGCGGTTATTATATTGAATTCAAGTCGTTTTTCTCGCCGCTTACGCGGCAACCGAAAAACACGACAAATCCACCATACGAACGGAGATGCTACCATGACGGAAAATGTTGAAAAATTCTTTGCCATATATAGCGCGGACGCGGCCCTGCGCCGCCGCCTGGCCGAGGCTGAGGCCGCCTATCCCGGATGCCTGGAAATTCGGGAGGATGTGGTGCGCGACGTGCTGCTGCCCGTGGCGGAGGAGCTGGGCCTGCCCTTCACGGTCAAGGAGCTGCGCGCTTACGAGACCCGCATCAAGCTTGAGCGCAACATGCGCGACGAGATCACCGATGAGGATGAGGACTTCGAGGGCTTCTGGCTGGTCGACCGCGGCTGGGCCTATGACGAGAATCTGATCACCAAGGCCGAGAAGAAATTTGAGGAAAGAAACGATCTCTGAAAACACGCCGCCCGGATAGGCTCACGCTATCCGGGCGGCTTTTTGTCCTTGATTCAGTTCCAGAAGCCAAAGCGGTTGGGGTCGATATAGACATCGTTGGCCGAAACACGGCGCACCAGGCGCACAGCCGTGACAAACATGGCCACCACAAACACCAGAAACACCAGACCCATCCAGGTATCCTGATAGGTGGCGGCAAAATCGTAAAACCCGTGCAGCAGGGCCGGGATCAGCAGCGCATTCTTGCGCAGCCGGGCCGCGCCGGGATCGTCTCCGGCGCCCTCGCGCCGCTTGGCCATACCGTACCAGGTGCCCATGAACACGCCGAAGCAGGCATGGCCCGGCACCGCGGTCACTGCGCGCACCAGCGCCGTGGACAGGCCGTACATCGCGACATACCCGATGTTTTCCCACAGGGCAAAGCCCAGCGAGACGAATACGCTGTACACAACGCCGTCAAACTGGCAATTAAATTCGGGATTGTTCCAGGTCTTCCGCTTGAGCAGCACATACTTGGCGCCCTCCTCCGAGAAGGCCACCACGCCGAAATACAGCAGGATGTTGAACACCAGTCCGCCTTCGGGGAAGATCCGGCTCAAAACCGCCATCCCCAGCTGCTCACCCATGGAGGCGAAGAACGTGGCCACGATTCCGAACAGCACCAGCGAGACCAGCAGCCGCCTGCTTTCCTTCTCCAGCCGGTCGGCCTTTTCCACCTTGCCCAGCAGAATGATCGCCGGGATCACCGCCGCGGCTATTAAAATCGGATTGGCATAAAAATACATACGCACGCCTCCTGCCTCTCTTACTTTTGGTACAACAATAGCATTTTATACCCAAAAATTCAATATGACCGCCGGTCGAATCTGAGAAAAATCGGTTGCGCGCGCGTGGGCGCTCTGTTATACTGACCATATCAAGATATAGAAACAGGGAGGAACCAACCATGGCAAACAAAGTAGGTCCACTCATTAAGGAAGCCCGCACCAACGCCGGCCTGAGCCAGGAAGCCCTGGCCAAAAAGATCGACGGCGTCAGCGCCTCGGACATCAGCAAGGCCGAGCGCGGGGAAAAGGAGCTGACCCAGGCGGTGCTCAAGCAGATCGCCAAGATCACCGGCGTGACCCAAACCTCCCTTCTGGAGGCCGCCAAGTCCGGCACCACCGCCGCCAAGAAGACCGCCTCCATGGCCAAGAAGACGACCACGACCGCGAAGAAGACCACCGCAAGCACGAAAAAAACCACCGCCGACACCTACACCGCCGCGGAGAAGAAGCTGGTGGAGCTCTACCGCGCCGCCGACAGCGACACGAAGAAGAAGGCCGTGGCCGTGCTCAAGGGCGAGGCCGTCGATACCGGCGACATCCTCACCTCTCTCATCGGCAGCGCCATCGACATGTTCGGCAAGAAGTAAAACGGTGAACACGGTCATTCTCTTTGACTTTGACGGCACGGTCTACGATACCGTCGAGGGCATCACCAGATCCGTCCAATACGCCATCCGCAAGCAGGGCCTGGACGCGGAGCCGGAGGCGCTGCGCTGCTTTGCCGGGCCGCCGCTGGTGGAAAAGTTCATGGAGGTCTTCGGCTTCGACCTTGAAACCGCCAATCAGGCCGTCGCGGATTATCGGGAGCGCTATCGTCCCATCGGCATGTATGAATGCCGCGTCTTCCCCGGCATCAAGGATGTGCTGCTGACGCTCCGTGATCACGGGTACACCCTCGGCATCGCCACCTCCAAGCCCCAGCCCCTGGCGGAGGAGCTGCTGGCCAGGGAGGACATGCTCGGTCTCTTTGACGCCATTGTGGGCGCCCGGGAGGATAACGACGGCACCAAGGCCGGGGTCCTGCGCGGCGTCATGGCGGCGCTCGGGGCTGAGCCGAGCCGCTGCGTCCTCGTCGGGGACACCAAGTACGACGTGGCTGGGGCAAAGACCTGCGGCGTAGCCTGCGTCGGCGTGCGCTACGGCTATGCCGCCGAGGGTGAGCTGGAGGCCGCCGGTGCCGACATCCTTGTCGACTCCATCCCCGCCCTGGGAAATTACCTGCTGACTCTCCCCTGATCGATCAACAGCCCCGGAGCGGCGCTGTATGCTGTTCCGGGGCCTTGACCGCTGCGCACAAATCTAGTATACTATTTGGGCAAATTCTGAATATTACCCACAACATATATGCAAGGAGGAGACAATTTTGTCCAAAGCCTTTGACATTATCTCCAACGAGGTGCTGACCTACCGCCAGCAGCTCATCGCTCTGGCCCAGTTGGGTGAGAGCACCGACGACACCCTGCGCTATTCCGACGCCTACTACGAGGCCAAGGCCAAGGGCGCCCTGTGCGACCTGAACGAGGGCTGCATGCCCTTCCGTCCCCGTTACATCTGCCCCGACTACGAGCTGCTGTTTGAAAAGGGCTGCAAGTTTTTGGAGCTTGATCCCCCGACGGATCTGCTGGAAGCAGTGAACGTGCTGGAGATCTTCTATGCCCACGTGCCCTCCATCACCACCTACCCCGTCTACCTCGGTGACCTGGATAAGCTGCTTGAGCCCTTTGTGCTCAAGGAAGACCGCGCCTTTGCCAAGAAGGTGCTGCGCCAGTTTTTGCTCCAGATCGACAAGGTGCTGACTGACTCCTTTGTCCATGCCGACATCGGGCCGGCCGATTCCGTCACCGCGCGCCTCCTGCTGGAGCTGACGGAGGAGATGCAGCTGGCCATCCCCAACCTGACGCTGCGCTATGACCCCGAGCTGACCAGTGACGACTTTGCCCTGGCCTGTATCAAGTGCATGCTCAAGACCGCCAAGCCCTCCTTTGCCAACCACCGCATGTTTGTCAAGGAGTGGGGCGAGCGCTATGCCATCGCCTCCTGCTACAACGGCCTGCAGATCGCGGGCGGCGGCTTCACCCTGCCCCGCATGCGCCTGTATGAGTGCTCGCTCGACGCCAAGAGCCCGGAGGATTTTCTGGAAAACGAGCTGAAAAAGTACATGGATCTCCAGCTTGAGTACATGGACAAGCGCGTCAAGTTCATCGTCGAGCAGTCGAGCTTCTTCAAGTCCAATTTCCTCGTGACCGAGGGATTTGTCAAGCTGGAGAACTTCACCGGCATGTTCGGCGTGGTGGGTCTGGCCGAGTGCTGCAACCATCTGCTGGGCATTGAGGATAAGAAGCAGGGCTTCGGCATGAATGAGGAGGCCACCGCTCTCGGCATCCGGATCATGGATCGGATCGAGAGCTATGTTGCCGCGCATGAAGCGCCGTATTGCGATTCCTGCGGCCACCGCTACCGCCTGCACGCCCAGGTCGGCATCGATACCGACGGCATGGACGACTCTCCCGGCACCCGCATCCCCATCGGCGTCGAGCCCACCATGCTCGAACAGCTGGAGGTCAACGAGAAGTTCCATCCCTACTTCCCCACCGGCACCGGCGACATCTTCAAGTTTGAGGAGACCTATCTCAAAACGCCTGAGGCGATCCTGCCCATCATCAAGGGCTCGCTGGCCAACGGTCTGCGCTACTTCTCCGGGTATCTGGAGAATAACGACGTCGTGCGTGTGACGGGCTACCTGGTCAAAAAGAGCGAGATCGAGAAGCTGCGCCAGAAGAAGCAGTCGCTCAACAACGTGACTGTCTTCGGCATGGGCGCCCAGGACGGCGGCCACGCCCTTGACCGCCGGGTGCAGCACCATGAAGAGAGCGCCGGTCAATAAGATCATCCCCTTCTCCAATGTGGACGGGCCCGGCAACCGCACCTCCATTTTCTTTCAGGGCTGCCCCTTCAACTGTCTGTTCTGCCATAACCCGGAGACCATCCACATGTGCCGCAACTGCGGCGCGTGCGTGCCGGGCTGTCCCGTCGGGGCGCTGTCGGTGGACGCGGACGGGAAGGTGCAGTGGAACCACCGGGCCTGCGTCCAGTGCGACGCCTGTATCAAAACCTGCCCCCATGACGCCTCGCCCCGCGTCCGCTGGATGACGGTGGAGGAGGTCATGCGCGAAATTCACCGCACCGCGCCCTACATCGGCGGCATCACCACCTCCGGCGGGGAATGCACGCTGCGCAATGAATTTCTGATCGACCTGTTTTCCGAGGTCAAAAAGCTGGGTAAAACCTGCCTCATTGACTCCAACGGTTCCTTTGATTTTTCGGCCGATCCCCGCGTGCTGGCTGTTTCCGACGGCGTGATGCTGGATGTCAAGGCCGTCGGGGAAGCGTGGAACAACACCCTCATCTCCCACGACCGCGCGACGGTGCTGAAGAATCTGGACTACCTGCTGCGCGTGAATAAGCTCTACGAGGTGCGCACCATCATCTTTCCCGGCCGCGATCAGGAGAACGAGGAGACCGTCCGCTATGTGGCCGAGCGCATCGGCGGCGCCTGCTTTTACAAGATCATCCGCTACCGTCCCTTCGGCGTGCGTGAACAATACCAAAAGCTCCTGGGCGAGGACACGACGGACGCCGACTATGCCGAGCGCTTTGCTGCCCTGGCCCGCTCTCTCGGTGCGGAAAAAGCCTACGTGGTATAGCGTTATGTGAACCAAATTATGAAAACCTTAAAGGAAAAAGCTGTGTCCTTCGACACAGCTTTTTCTTTTTCGCTTTATCTTACATAATGGGAATCTTGATCTTGAGATCGGTGAGGGGCCAGGCAGAGCAGGCGTGGAACCAGCCCAGCTGCTTGTCCATCTCGCGGCGGCCGTCACCGACGGGCGAGACGAAGATATCGCCGGACAAAAGCTGGCTGCGGCAGAAGCCGCACTCACCGTTGCGGCAGTGGGTGTCCACCGGGATGGCCGCGCGTTCGAGGGCGACAGCCACGGGCTCGGAGGCTTTGGCGTCAATGACGTCCTCATGGATGCCGCGCACCACGGTGATTTTGAAGGTCTTGGTCTCGGTGCCCTTGGGGTAGCCGGGGCAGGTGGAGATGTCGGCGGGGTTATTGACCACGTCGTGGCGGAAGCGGTACTTGGGAACCCCCATCTCATCCAGCGCCTTGGACACGAACTGGTACATAGCCAGCGGGCCGCAGAACATGTAAGTGGTGTCGGGGCCGGAGTACTTCTCGATGATGGCCCGGTTGATAAAGCCCTTTTCACCCTGCCAGTCGGGATCGTCGGAGAGGACGTGCACGACCTTGACATCCGGGCAGTCGGCGCAGATCTTATCCAGCTCATCCTTCAGGACGATGTCGCTGGACTTGACAGAGCCGTAGAGGATGGTCAGCTTGCACTGGCCCTTGAGCTTGCCGTAGGCGATCTCCTTAGCCATGGAGTGGAACGGCGTAATGCCGGAGCCGCCGGCCAGAGCCACCAGATTCTTGGTGTCGCGCAGGGGCTCATAATAGAAGGTGCCAAAGGGCAGGGCGCCGTCCAGCACATCGCCGACCTTCAGGTTCTCAAACAGGTAGTCGGGAACCAGGTAGGGGGCATTGCGGCGGATGGTGACCTCAAAGAAGGGCTTGTCCGTACGGGCCTCGAAGGGAGCGGAGGCAATGGTATAGGGGCGGGTCAGCAGGCTTTCACCGATCTTCAGGCGGAAGTTGACGTACTGGCCGCTCTGGAACACGGGGATGTGTCCATCCGCGGACTCAAAGCGGAAGGTCTTGGCTGTGGGCGAGGCATCGACGATGGAGACCAGCTTAAACTTCATCTCCAGCGGATGCAGCTTATCGGACAGCTCACGGATGGCGTCCTTGGGCTGGGGAACGGCGGAGGCTTTCTCAAGCTTCTCGCGGCGGGCCTTGGTCACACGGCTGGCGCCGCCTACGTCCTTCAGAAATCCGTTGATATTGACACTCATCTTGCGGCCTCCTTTTTCTTCATGTCTTTCAAAACGCCCTTGGCGGCCAGTCTGCCGTTCTTGATCTGGGGCGCCTGTCCGTCACCCGCCAAAGCGTGGGCGCCGGCAAACTCCAGGCCCTTGATGAAGTGATCCTCTTCCTCCATGGTGCGCTTGGCCACGATGTGGTTATCCATAGAGTGGCTGTACCCGTAGATGCTGCCCTTCCAGGCGCCCACATAGTGGGAGATGGTGATAGGCGTGGAAACCTCAATCTCGGCAATGCGGCTGCGGAAGTCCACGCCGTTGGCCTCGATAAACTTGCCGATCATCTCCGATGCCAGACGGCGCTTGAGGTCATAGTACTCTTCCTCCTTCACGTCCAGGAACGGGTCGACCGGTACGAGGTTCGTGATGGACACATGGGTGTAGCCCGCGGGTACGCAGTCGGGATTTGCGAAGTTGAGGCAGACGGTGGTCAGGAAGTTGTAGGGCTCGGTAAGATTCTGGGAATTGCGCCAGATCTCATTGGTGTCCATGGTGTCGCCTGAGAAGGTGTTGTAGTTGACAAAACCGTTTTCTTCGGGCGTGCCGGCCAGAATCAGCATGACAGACACCGGGCAGACGTTCAGGCGGTTGCCGTTGACGAACTTGATGGCGCCTTCGGGAACCTCGCTGAGCGGCTCGATCATCTGGGTGTAGACACGGTTGGGGTAAGCGCCGGAGATGACATAGTCGCAGTGGATCTCATCGCCGCGTCTTGTGCGTACGCCGTAAACTCTGCCGTCCTTGACCAGGATCTTCTCGACCTCCTGGCGGAACTCAAACTGCGCGCCGCCCTCTTCCACCTTCTGCTGCATGCGCATGCTCATCTCGTGGGAGCGGTTACGGGGTACAAAGCTGCCGCGGAAGTAGTCGGCCATGCAGTAGGCGTAAATGGTAAAGGGCAGATTGTCCATCGGCTCGCCCACGTAGATCCAGTAGGGGGTCAGCATATCCACAGCCTTCTGGGGACGATTGAAGGTCTTGATGACCTCGGTGGCGCTGTAGCCGGCCACACGGACAAAGTCCGGGTGCTTTAAGTGCATCTGGGCCTTGCTCATGGGAGGATCGGCCATAGAGATGGCGTCCTTGCTGTTGGTAACGCGGTCGCAGAGCTTGATAAGCTCTTAGACCTTGTCGAAGGTGCCGGGGAAAACAGCGTCCACGTCGTGAGCCATCTGCTCAAAGCCGTCGTGCATGATGGCGTTGATGCCCTCGTT
>JAFTGE010000025.1 GCA_017458085.1 Oscillospiraceae bacterium | reverse complement strand
GCAACGGGAGCGGGGGAGAGGTACGCGTCCAACAGCCCCGCGTCGATGGCGGTCTGCATCAGCTCCGGCCGAGGGGATAAAAGCATCTGCTCCATCTCGACCCGCACGCGCTCGGGCGCAAGCGTCGCGGCCAGTGCCGCCTTTTCCCGCAGCGCGGCCATCGTGCCGTCCTCAATGGGGAAGCCAAAACGGGCGGCAAAGCGCAGTGCCCGCAGCATGCGCAGCGCGTCCTCCTCAAAACGGCGCTCGGGATCGCCCACGCAGCGGATGACGCCGCTGCGCAGATCCCGCTGCCCGCCGAAGGGGTCGGTGACATGGCCGGACAGATCCATGGCCATGGCGTTGACGGTGAAGTCCCGGCGGCTCAGGTCGCGCTCCAGATCGCGTACGAAGGTGACATGATCGGGATGGCGGTGGTCGGCGTAGCCGCCCTCGGCGCGGAAGGTGGTGACCTCCACCCCGCGGCCTCCGGCGAGGACTGTGACCGTGCCGTGCTGCAGACCTGTCGGCCGTGTGCGCGGAAAGACCGCCATGATCTCCTCCGGCCTTGCCGAGGTGCAGACGTCCCAGTCATGCGGCCGCTTGCCCAGCAGCATATCCCGCACGCAGCCGCCCACGAGACAGGCGGCGTAACCCTCCGCCGACAGGACGGAGAGAACGCGCGTCACATATTTCGGAATTTCAAAGCTGTCCATGACCGTACCGCCGCAACGGCGGAAGAAGCACTTGCAAGAAAGACCGCCGCGTATTATAATCTACAACATAATGAATTGCTGTGCAAACAATGCGAAATGATTTTATCATCTTTTCAGCAATCCCGCAATAGGGTATGTACAAGGATAATTCAAGCGCCGCTTTTTCGGCGTAACGGAGTGTTTTTATGGCTGAATTTGACAATTATCTTTCCCCCGGCAGGAAGGGGCATCTGATCGGCATCGGCGGCGTGTCCATGTCCTCTCTGGCGGAGGTGCTGGCGGGCATGGGGCTGAACATCACCGGGTCGGACATGAACGAGGGGACCAACGTCATCGGGCTGCGCAAGAAGGGAATCGAGATCTTCATCGGCCACAGCGCGGAGAATATCACGCCGGACGTGGAGTTCGTGGTGCGCACGGCCGCCGTCCATGACGACAATCCTGAGATCGCCGCCGCCCGGCAGCTGGGCATCCCCGTCTTTGAGCGTACCCAGGCCTGGGGCGCCATCTCCAAGGACTACGCGAATGCGCTGTGCATCTGCGGCACCCACGGCAAGACGACCACCACCTCCATGTGCACCCACATTATGATGGCCGCCGACAAGGACCCCACCGTCATGATCGGCGGCACGCTGCCGCTCCTGAAGGCCGGGCACCGGGTCGGCCACGGCAATACCATCATCATGGAGGCCTGTGAGTATTATAACTCCTTCCTCTCCTTCCATCCCACGGTGGCGGTGATTTTGAATGTGGAGGCTGACCATCTGGACTTTTTCAAGGACCTGGACGATGTCAAGCACTCCTTCCGCGCCTTTGCCGAGCGGGTTCCGGCGGACGGCTACGTGGTGGCAAACCTCGACGATCCCAACACCATGGACGTGGCGGCGGACCTCGGCTGTCATGTCATCACCTTCGGCATGACGGACGCGGCCGACGTATACGCGCAGAATGTGGAATACCTCGGCGCGAATACCCACTTTGATATCATGTATAAGGGCAAGCTCTTTACGGATGTCACGCTCCATGTGCCGGGCGCGCACAATGTCAAGAACGCCCTGGCCGCCACCGCCGCCTGCATCAGCCTGGGCGTGCGGCCCAACGCGGTCAAGTACGGCCTGGCGGGCTTTAACGGCGCAGGCCGCCGCTTTGAGTTCAAGGGCAAGTATAACGGCGCGGACGTCTACGACGATTACGCCCACCATCCGGGCGAACTGAAGGCGCTGCTTGACACGGTGGAGATGCTCAACTACAAACGCACCGTCCTGGTTTTCCAGCCGCACACCTATTCCCGCACCGCCGCGCTCTTTGACGATTTTGTCGAGCAGCTCAAGCGGCCCGATGTCTGTTTCCTGGCGGAGATCTTTGCCGCGCGGGAGCAGAACACCATCGGCATCTCGTCGGCGGATCTGGCCAGACAGGTGGACGGCTCCATCTTCTGCCCGACCTTTGAGATGATGGAGGATGCGCTGCGGGCCATCGCCCATCCGGGCGACATTGTGCTGACCGTCGGCGCGGGCGACGTCTATAAGATCGGTGAGCGTCTGGTCGAGGACGACCGGTAAGGAAATTCGATAATAATAGTACACAGCGCAGCGGATTCCCGCTGCGCTGTGTTCAGACCGTAGACAAAGTACCCATCTGTCATTGCGAACCAGTGACTGTGTCACTGGTGTGGCAATCCGTATTCCCCGAAAGCCGCATATTTCCAGCACTTTACCGGAGAACGGATTCCCACGCCAGTGTGAGCACTGGCTCGGAATGACGTTTTTTGAGGTTTGTCGACACATAGTACACAGCGCAGCGGATTCCCGCTGCGCTGTGTTTGCTTTTCTATGCTGCTTTATACTAGACACTCATAAAACGCTATAAAAGCGTTTTATAGCACCGTAGGTGCGTAGAGTGTCTGTATGAGACGTGTTTTGTGCCAAATGGCACAAAACTGGCAGCGTGCTGTAGCACGATGCCTCACCGATAAAATGAAGCATTTTATCGGTGAATAGTATTACGCCTTGCTCTTGATATATTCGTCGATCGACTTGGCGCCGGCCTTGCCCGCGCCCATGGCAAGGATGACCGTGGCGGAGCCGGTGACAGCGTCGCCGCCGGCAAAGACGCCTTCGCGTGCGGTGCGGCCGCCCTCGTCGGCCTCAATGCCGCCCTTGCGCGTAAAGGTCAGGCCCTCGGTGGTGTTGCGGATCAGGGGGTTGGGGCTGGTGCCGATGGCGATGATGACGGTGTCCACGTCCAGCACCCACTCGCTGCCGGGCACGGGAACGGGGGAACGGCGGCCTCTCGCGTCGGGTTCGCCCAGCTCCTGGCGCTGCAGCTCGATGCCGGTCACATGGCCGTCCTCACCGGCGAGAATACGGGTGGGATTGTTGAGCAGCTGGAATTCGATGCCCTCGCTCTCGGCGTGCTCGACCTCTTCCTTACGGGCGGGCAGCTCGTCCCGGCCGCGGCGGTAGCAGATGAACACATGCTCGGCGCCCAGACGCTTGGCAACGCGGGCCGCGTCCATGGCGACGTTGCCGGCGCCAACGACAGCCACGCGGTTAAAGTGCTTGATGGGGGTGTCGTAATCGTCGCGGTAGGCCTTCATGAGGTTGGTGCGAGTGAGCAGCTCGTTGGCGGAATACACGCCCAACAGGTTCTCGCCGGGAATGTGCAGGAACTGGGGCAGGCCCGCGCCGGAGCCGATGAACACGGCCTCAAAGCCGTCCTTGAACAGCTCGTCGACGGTGATGGACTTGCCGATGATGGCGTTGTTGACGATCTTGACGCCCATGGCCTCGAGGTTCGCGATCTCCGCGGCCACGATCTCCTTGGGAAGTCTGAACTGCGGAATGCCGTAGACCAGCACGCCGCCGGACTTGTGGAAGGCCTCGAAGATGGTCACGTCATAGCCGAGCTTGCACAGGTCGCCCGCACAGGTCAGACCGGCGGGGCCGGAGCCGATGACGGCGATCTTGTGGCCGTTGGATTCGGGGACCTTGACCTCGTCCTTCTGCTCCTTGGCCATGTGGTAGTCGGCCACAAAGCGCTCGAGCCGGCCGATGCCGACGCTCTCGCCCTTGATGCCGCGCACGCACTTGCTTTCGCACTGCTTCTCCTGCGGGCAGACGCGGCCGCACACGGCGGGCAGGGAGTTGGTGGAGGTGATGATATCATAGGCCGCGTCGAAATCGCCCTCGCGCACCTTTTCGAGGAAGCGGGGGATCTTCACCGCCACGGGACACCCGGAGCGGCAGGGAGAATTCTTGCAGTCGAGGCAGCGGGCGGCTTCCTTCATGGCGGTCTCCGCGTCGTAGCCCAGGGCGACCTCGTCAAAATTGGTGGCACGAACAACGGGATCCTGCTCGGGCATCTCGTTCTTCGTCATGCTCATGTTGACCTTCAGATTAGCCATTTCTCTTTCCTCCCGTGATCTTGCAGATGTGCTGGGCGGCCGCGTCCTGCTCGTCCTTGTAGAAGGCGGCGCGCTTGATGAGGCTGTCGAAATCGACCTCGTGGGCGTCAAAGTCCGGCCCGTCGACGCAGGCAAACTTCGTCTCGCCGCCGACGATCACGCGGCAGCAGCCGCACATGCCGGTGCCGTCGACCATGATGGGGTCGAGGGAGATGATGGTCTTGATGCCGTAGGGTCTGGTCACGTCGGCCAAAAACTTCATCATGATGTCCGGGCCGATGGCGATGACGCGGTCAAACTGCGGCTTGCCCTCGGCAATGTTGGCCTCGATCTCGTTTGTCAGGAATACGGTGGTAAAGCCCTTCTCGCCGTAGGTGCCGTCGTCGGTGCACATGATGAGCTTGTCCGAGGCGGCCTTGAGTTCCTCCTTGAGGATGACGATATCGGCGCTGCGGAAGCCGGCGATAAAGGTCACGTCAATACCTCTGGCGTGCATTTCTTTCGCGATGGGGTAGGCGATGGCGCAGCCCACGCCGCCGCCGACGACGCAGACCTTTTTCAGGCCGTCCATCTCGGTGGCCTTGCCCAGGGGACCGACAAAGTCGTGGATGTAATCGCCCTGCTCAACGGTGTGCAGCATCTTGGTGGTGCGGCCCGCGGCCTGCACCATGACGGTGACGGTGCCCTTTTCGCGGTCGTAGCCGGCCACGGAAACGGGAACGCGCTCGCCCTGCTCGTCCAGGCGGAAAATGACGAACTGACCGGCCTGGGCGTGACGGGCCACCAGCGGGGCCTCGATCTCAAACAGACAGATCGTCTTCGCGTCGTTGAGGAAACGCTTGGTTACTACTTTGTACATCGTAACACCTCTAGTACTAGAATAACAGAATAAATATTGCCATTTTGGTTGCGAAAATATTCTAACGTCTGCCGCTGGCAAAGTCAACCGAAAACCCGAAATTTGTAGAGATAGACAGTTTGCACCGCAGGAAGGCCGCACCGGGCGGGCACAAGGGGAACAATCCCACAATTTCCCATTAGAACCGGCGGGAGAAAAAACGCAAAAACCTACTTGCAATGAGGGAAAAATCTGATATAATTTCCCCTTACGGTTAGCTTTTGCTAACCGTAAGGGGAAGGACGCTGCCATGACCAACAGGAAATATCGGCTCAAAACATGGGGGATCACCGCCGCCAGCGCCGCGGCCGTGCTGCTCGGCGCCTGCGGCGCCGCAGCGGCGGCCACGGAAACGGAACCGGAGGCGGCGCCGAAGACGCGGGTCTACTCAGACCAGATTCAGATCAGTGAGCTTATGGCGAAAAACAAGGCCGTCGTGGATGACGGCTCCGGCACCTTCCCCGACTGGATCGAGCTGACCAACACCGGTACGGAGACGGTGGACCTCTCCGGCTGGGGCCTGAGCGACCGGGAGGAACGGGTCAAATGGCGCTTTCCGGCGTGCGTGATCGCACCGGGGGAATTCCTTCTCGTTTACGCCGACGGCCGACATCCTGCCGGCACACGGCTTACGGCCAACTTCGGCCTTTCCGAGGGGGAGACGCTGGTTCTCAGCTCTCCGGACGGGGAGCCGAAGGCGTCCGCTGTGATCCAGGCACTCGACGCGGATGTGTCGCAGGTCTTTGCAGCCGACGGGAGCTGGTCGCCGTGCCGTCGGCCGACGCCGGGCTATCCCAACACACAGGCCGGCTACCTGGACTTCTTGGGCGAGCGCCCGGTCAAGTCACCGCTGCTGATCAACGAGGTGCTGGTTCAGAATCAGCGCTTCAGCCCGGAGTATCTGACCGGGTACAGCGACATTGTCGAGCTGAAAAACGTATCGGATGAACCGATCCTGCTCTCCGACTACGGCCTGGCGGATAGAAACGATACCCGCCCCAGTACGCTGCCGGAGAAGGAGCTTGCGCCGGGGGAGCTGTTCCTGGTCTATTGCTCCGGGGACAGCGGCAGCTCGACCGCTGAGCGTTTCCATGTCGACTTCGCGCTGAGCGCCGATGTGGAGCGGCTGTACCTCTATGGGAAAGACGGGACGGTCGCGGACTATATGCTCCTTCGGGATATTCCCGCAGACGGGAGCTATGGCCGTCTGCCGGATCAGGCGGGCCTCTATTATTTCAGAATGCCCACGCCCGGCGCGGAGAATGCGGATGGCCTGCCGTTTGTCTCGGCGCGGCCGAGGGTCTCCGTTGAGCCCGGCGTTTACGAGCAGACGGAAGCGCTGTGTGTCTCGCTTTTGGCCGATCAGCCGGGAACGCGCATTTATTACACCACGGACGGCACCGTGCCGGATGAAAGCGCGCAGCTGTACACCGCGCCGGTGGAGATCACGTCGACGACCATTCTGCGCGCCGTCGCCGTGGAGGAGAACGCCCTGCCCAGCCGGGTCGGAACCTTCAGTTATATGCTCAACGAGCAGCTGCGCCTGCCGCTGGTGAGCATCGTGGCGGACGATCTCCCGGCCTTCCGCGAAATCTATTATGCCGGGCTGCGGGAGAACCCGGTCACCGCCAATGTCTCCTTCTTCGACGGCGAGCACAGCTTCAGCAAGGACGGCGAACTGACGGTCAAGGGCTGGACAAGCCGGTCGCTGCCGAAGAAGAGTATGGGCGTCGCCTTCAAAAGCTCGATGGATGGTATGCTGGAGGCGGATGTTTTCTCAAATGGGGTCACCCGCTTTTCCGATCTGTCCATCCGGGCCGGACAGGATAATCTGCGCACCCTGTTCCGTACGGAGCTGGTGCAGGATCTGGTGCTGGAGAGCGATTCCGATCTGTTGGTGCAGAGCAGCCGCTTTTGTGTGGTCTATCTTAACGGAGAGTACTGGGGCATCTACGCGCTCAAGGAGGATTTGACCGCCGCATATTACGCCGAGCACTACGGGGTCAGCCGGGACAGCGTCGAGGTGGAGAAGGGAGAGGTCGCTTTAAGCTCGGACTTTTACCGGGATGTGATCGGATACGCGCTGAACAACGACATGGCGGACGACCGAAACTATGCCTATATGTGCCGCACCATCGATGTGGACAGCTTCATCGATTGGATCATCTTTGAGGGCTATTCCGGCAACACCGATGTGCTCAACAACATCCGCTTTTTCCGCTCGGACGAGGGGGACGGGCTTTGGCGCTGGGCGCTGTATGATCTGGACTGGGCCTTCTATAATCCGAATCAGGACTATGCGGTGATCATGAACGCCGAACTCAACACGAGCTACCAGATGTACCAGCTGATGATGGAGCTGTTTAAGAACGAGCAGTTCAAAAGCGCGTTTTTAGCGCGCTTCGGCCAGCTCAACCGCGGTGTGCTGTCCAACGCGCATGTGGTGGAGCGGATCGAGCATTATGCCGCGCTGCTTGAGCCGGAGATCGCGCGGGATGAAAAGCTGCGCCGGTCAAGCTATGACAGCTGGCGGTACTGGGTGGAGGAGCTGGAGATCTTCATCCTGGAAAACGACTGGGAAAATCACAATGTCAGGCAGCTCGCCCGTTTTTTGAATATGAGCGAGGAGAATGTCAGAGCCGGAATGGCGGCATAAAGAAAAGCTGTGCGGATCGGATTCCGCACAGCTTTTCTTTTCAGAGGGGGGTCACATTCCCAGGTCCTCGTCAATGAGGACGACCTCCGTCTCCATCCCGTTCATCGGCGCCCACAGCACCGTCAGCGCCCGGCAGATGCGCTCTTGGCTGCGGCAGTCATGACACTTTCCGTCAACCTGACAGGGCGTTTTCTTGCCGAAGCGGGCGCAGTTTTGCACGGCGGCCACGTTGCGCGCGCGGTAGAGAGCGCTGTCAAAATCGGGGGCGAGCTTGTTCGTCCCGGCCACGATGAAGACCTTCTTGTGCCCGAAGACGGTGGCGGCCAGGCGGTTTCCCGTACCGTCGATGTTGAAGATTTCACCCTCTTCGCTGATGGCGTTGGCGCTGCAAATGTACACATCGGTCAGCAGGGCCTTTTCCTGCGTAGCCCGGCCCGGCTCCTTCCAGTGCCAGTAGACCGTGTTGTTTTCCGTCAGCCGGTCAAACAGACCCAGCGCTTCCACGGTTTTGCTGCCGCCGATGCCGACGGTACAGCCGGTGATCTGGGAACATACATGCTCTGCGGCCTGCGCGCGGTCGGGGAAGTGACTGACCTGAAAACCGCGCTGCTGTAATTGCTTCATTGCTTTTTCCACATTCATGGCGGCGCCTCCGTTCTGTATTTATTTTCATTATACAAGCCTCCGGACACACTGGCAAGGGGTTTGCCGCGGCTAACCTTTTGCCGCTTTGTACAAAAAAGGAGGCCGTTGCCCGGCGCAAAATTTACACAAAAAAGTGGAAATAGCTCTTGCTTTATTTCGCTAATGTGGTATTATAACAAAGCGAATAAAAATAATCCTTTGGAGGATGAAACCATGAAAAAGATTCTTGCTCTGCTTCTTGCCCTTGTGATGATCTTCGCGCTGGCCGCCTGCGGCAATAAGACCGAGGCCGCCAAGCCTGAGGCCGCCAAGTCCGACAGCGATATGGACTATGTCAAGGCCAACGGCAAGCTCGTCGTCGGCATCACCGACTTTGAGCCCATGGACTATCAGGACGCCAACGGCAACTGGATCGGCTTTGACGCCGACCTCGCCACCGCCTTTGCCAATAGCCTCGGCGTCGATGTGGAATTTGCCGAGATCAACTGGGACAACAAGATCCTCGAGCTCAACGGCAAGAGCATCGACTGCATCTGGAACGGCATGACCCTGACCGATGAGGTCACCAGCGCCGCCTCCTGCTCCAACCCCTACATGCGCAACGCCCAGGTCATCGTCCTGCCTGCTGCCGAGGCTGACAAGTATGCCGACGTTGAAGCTATGAAGGATCTGACCTTCGCTGTCGAGGCCGGTTCCGCCGGTGAGGCCGCCGTGGCCGAGCTGGGCTACAAGGCCACGCCTGTCACCGCCCAGGCTGACGCGCTGCTTGAGGTTGCCGCCGGCACCTCCGACGCCTGCGTTATTGACCTGCTCATGGCCTACGCCATGGTGGGCGAGGGCACCAGCTACGCCGATCTGACCTACACCTTCTCCCTCAATGAGGAGCAGTACGGTGTCGCTTTCCGTCAGGGCTCCGACCTGGCCGGCGCGCTGAACACCTTCTTCGCCAACCAGTACAATTCCGGCGCGCTCGACACCCTGGCCGACACCTACGGTCTGTCCGGCTCTGTCATCGCCCAGTAAGCTTTCCGCATAACTGTCCGGGGTGCGCTTTTCGCACGCAGCAAAAAGCGCACCCCTTTTTCAACCTCCCCGCGAGGGGAGGATTTTCTGCTGTGAGGATGTGCCGCTGTGTTTGAACAACAGTTTCCCATTGTTTTCCACTCGCTGAATGTGGGCTTTTTGCAGACGCTCAAGCTCTTTGCCGTCACGCTGATCGGCGCGCTGCCGCTGGGCCTGATCATCTCCTTCGGCTCCATGTCGCGCTTTAAGCCCCTCTCGGCCCTGACGCGCACCTTTGTCTGGATCATCCGCGGCACGCCCCTGATGCTCCAGCTCATCATCATCTACTATGGCCCCGGTCTGCTGGGCAACAACTGGTGGGGCGGCGGCGAGACCGGGCGCTTCCTCGCCTCGGCCATCGCCTTCGTCATCAACTACGCCTGCTACTTCTCCGAAATCTACCGCGGCGGCATCCAGGGCGTTCCCCAGGGCCAGCGGGAGGCCGGCGAGGTGCTGGGCCTGACCAAGGCGCAGATTTTCTTCCGCGTTACCCTATTGCAAATGATCAAGCGCATTGTTCCGCCCATGTCCAACGAGATCATCACCCTCGTCAAGGACACCTCCCTTGCCCGCATCATCTCCCTGCAGGAGATCATCTGGGCCGGTCAGTCCTTCCTTAAAGGCTCGCAGGGCATCTCCGGCATCATCTGGCCCCTGTTCTTTACGGGCCTGTACTATCTGGCCTTCTCCGGCCTGCTGACCATTCTGCTGGCCAGGCTGGAAAAGAAGCTGGATTATTTCCATTGAGGAGGTGCGACTATGGCAATTTTGGAAGTGGAAAACCTGCGCAAGAATTTCGATAAGCTGGAGGTGCTCAAGGGCATCAGCTTTTCCCTGGAAAAGGGGGAGGCCCTGTCCATCATCGGCTCCTCGGGCAGCGGCAAGACGACGCTTCTGCGCTGCATGAACTTTCTGGAGATGCCGACCTCCGGCCGCATCACCGTCAACACCGATGCCGGCGCGCATGTCCTCTTTGACGGCAGCCGTGCCAAGGCCCTGACCGAGGCGGAGATCCGCAAAAACCGCCTGCACTTCGGCCTGGTGTTTCAGAGCTTTAACCTGTTCCCGCAGTATACCGCGCTGGAAAATGTGACCCTGGCTCCCCGGCTCCAGGCAAAGACGCGGGAGGATTATAAGGCAAACAGCAAGGCCATCTTGAAAGAAATCAATGAGCACGGTCTGGCGCTGCTGGCGCAGATGGGCCTGGCCGACCGCGCCGACTATCACCCGCACCAGCTCTCCGGCGGCCAGCAGCAGCGTGTCGCCATCGCCCGCGCCCTGGCCCTTGAACCCGACATCCTCTGCTTTGACGAGCCGACCTCCGCGCTCGATCCAGAGCTGACGGGCGAGGTTTTGAAGGTCATCCGCGGCCTTGCCGAGAAGAAGACCACCATGATCATCGTCACCCATGAAATGGGCTTTGCCCACGACGTGTCCGACAATGTGATCTTCATGGACGGCGGCGTCATCGTCGAGCAGGGGCCGCCCTCTCAGGTGCTGGAAAACCCGCGGGAGGAGCGTACGCGCCAGTTCCTGCGCGGCTACGGCGGCTGAGCGGGAGGAGAACATGTTCGGAAGAAGGAAGCCGAAAGCGTCCGCGGCCAAGGAGCCCAAGCCGGCCGTATTGTACACGGTGAAATGTCCCAACGGCTGCATGAAGATGGATTGCTCCACGCTGCACCAGGCAGAGGGCTTTCAAAAGCGTGTGCAGCGCTGCCCCCAGTGCGGCGGGGAACTGGTCATTTATCCATACGAATGAAGAAGCGCCCCTGTGGGAGCCTGAGGATCAGACGCCCGCAGGGGCTTTTGCTCGCCTTCCCCCGGACCATGGCACAGACCTGCCACAAAGCATAGCGTATGCGCGGATAGGAACCGTTAAAAAATGGTGGAAACCTGAGAGGATACGTGCTATAATAACAATTGGTTAGCAACGGCTAACCAAAACCAACCACGCGAAAATCACAATATTCCGGCGTAAGGGAGACAGGAGAAGCGCATGAAAAAGAAGTACACGATTGCCGAAGACGGATTTGTAGGATACTGGCATCCGGCACAGGGACACGATGGACGGGCCTTGATCGTGTTCCCCGGCTCCGGCGCGGATTATAAGCTGACCTGGCAGGGATCGTATTTCCTTGAAAAGGCGGGCTGGTCGCGCCTTCTGGTCGGCTTTGCCGATTGGGACGGTCTGCCTGCGGACCCGCTGCTGACCCCGGTGGAATATGCTGAGCGGGCATGGAAGGTGTTGAAGGCGGAAGGCTATGAGCATGTGGGCGTTTACGGCATTTCGGCCGGGGCCAAGTACGCGATCACGGCCGCGTCGCTGATCCCGGACATCGAGCTGGTGATCGCGGCGTCTCCTTATGACCATACGACGGAAGCCTTTCAGGGGATGAAGCCGCTGAATCAATCCACCTTCTCGTTCCGCGGCGAGCCGCTGCCCTTTGACCCGACAGTCACGCTGCACCGAAACATTTTCGGCGTGCTTGCGCGCACGGCCTTTTCCAAAAAGTACGGATTTAAAAGAATGCTGCGCGGCTGCTACGATGAGAATGTCCCCAGCGAGGAAGCCCGGATCAAGGTGGAGAATATGCACGCGGACTTTCTGATGCAGGCGCCGGGCTATGACGACTGCTGGCCGTCAGACGAGGCGGTGCCGAGAATGAAAAAGATCCTGGCCGACTGCGGCTATCCCTATCGCGTGCAGGCGACGATCTACGAGCACGGCAGCCATCTGCTGGGCGGTGACCTGTCCCGGAGTCCGCAGTATCTGAAATCCATGAAAAACATCCTTCTTGCGGAATCCAGGGATCAGGACGCCTGCAATCAGGCTCGCGAGGACAGCATGAAGGAAATCGTGGCGTTCCTGGAAGGGTGGAAATGAAAACCGTCCGATAGAAAAGCGCCGCAAATCAACGCTCCATCCGCCTGGCAGTATGCCAGGCGGATGCTTTCATACTAGTTTCCCATTAAAAGTAGACAAAGTTTACTTTTAATAGCGCGTTAGCGCGTCGGAAACTGTATGAGATGTCATCTGCGCTTTTGTGCAGATGGGCGACGCATCAAGCGACGCCTTTTCAATAAAATGTGGCTACATTTTATTGAAAAATAATATCAAAGCGATCCTCTGTATTAGGAGCACATCATAAACCGCTTGACTTTGTGAATCGCATATGTTATTTTTAGTTAGACATCGCTAACTATCGAGGTGCTTTATGCCGCGCATTCCTTTTCGAGTCCGTCAGCTGATCCTGAGCAGCGCAAAAGAGGAATTCCTGGCCCATGGCTTTGAAGGGGCGTCCCTGCGGACCATCTGCAAAAAGGCCGGGTTGACCACCGGGGCATTCTATAATCATTTCTCGCAGAAGGAAGAATTGTTTGATGCGCTTGTCGCGCCGATGATCGAGGAGTTCCATGGTGTATACGGTTCAGTCATGAGCCGGGAGCTGGAGGATCTGGACACCGGGGTGGACAATGAGCTGACCTCCATCACCTATGCCATTGCCCACCGGGATGAGTTTCGGCTGCTGTTTGAATGCTCCCGCGGGACAAAGTACGAGGGCTTCAAGGATGAGCTGATCAACGAAGTGTTTTATCCCGGCTATCAGGCGGTGTTTGACCGCTACGCCGGCCGGACGGTTGATCCGGCTCTGGTGAAGCTGATTTTGAAGATGAAGTTTGAAGAATATATGGAACTGATCTATGGAGAGTATACGATGGCGCAGGTAAAGACACTCATCACACAGATTTCCATCTTTTCGATAGCCGGATTCCACGGGCTGTTGAAGGAACTGAATACGGAAAGCTAAAAGCCTGACCGGGATTTGGTCAGGCTTTTATTATAACATTTTTGCGGAATCGTTATCTGGTAAAACCGGCTTTACGCCGCTTTTATACATATTTGATTAAAGGAGAAAAGAACCATGGCAAAGAAAGAACTCACCCAGACCGCGCAGGTCAGCGACAAGAAGCTGCGCACCAAAGACCTTATTTACGCGGGCGCTTTCGGCGCGATCTACATTGTGCTGATGCTGCTTGTCGTCCTCGGCACCAGCGCCATTCCCGTGCTGTATATCATCGCGCCGTTTACGGTAGGCGTCGTCTGCGCGACGGTGTATGAGCTGTGCGTGCTGAAGGTCCGCAAGTTTGGCCCGGCGCTGATCCTCGGCGTGCTGTTTGCCCTCGTCGCCTGCTCCGGCAACGTGCTGGGCATGGTGCTGGCTGTGCTGGCGGCCGTCGTCGCGGAGCTCATTATCATGGCCGGTAAGTACAAGTCCAAGAAGATGTTCCTGCTGTCCTTCCTGGCTTTCAACCTGAACATGGTCTGCCCCTACACCATGCTGTATTTCCATCGGGATGAATTCCTGGCACGCTCCGTCAGCTTCTACGGTCAGACCTTTGCCGATGAGCTGGCAAAATACGCCATCAACGGCCTCGCCTTCATCCAGATCGCCCTGGCGCTGGTGGGTGCGGGCATCGGCGTGTTGATCGCCTCCAAGCTCATCCGGAAGCACTTTGAGAAAGCCAACATCGTCTGATGGATTTCAGCCTTAACGGGGACGACTCCAAGGCGCTGGTGCGCTTTGACCCGAGGACCAAGCTGTTTATCTTCCTCGCCTGCGGCGTGACCAGCCTCTACACCTACAGCGGCTTGTATATCCTGCTGTTTGCGGGGGCGGTCTGTGGGGTGCTGGCCCTGAGCGGGAAGCCCTGGACGGCGCTAAAGGGCTTTCTGCTTTTTGCCGTCGCCCTGTATATCAAGGAGGCGGTGGACCACGCGGGCAGTTCGGCCTCCGTCGTGGTGCTGATCGTGTCGGTACTGACGACCATCGTTCTCTACTCGCTGCCGACGATCCTGAGCATCCTGCTGATCGTGCAGACCACGCGCATCAGCCAGTTTCTCTCGGCGCTGACGGCGATGCATTTGCCCATCAAGGCCGTGATCCCCATCGCCATGCTCTTTCGCTTCATCCCCACCGTGCAGGATGAGTGGAACGGTATCCGGAAAGCCATGGCCTTCCGGGGCATCTCTCTGAGCTTCGGTTCCGTCCTGCGCCATCCGGGAAAGACCATCGAATATGTGCTGGTGCCGCTGCTGTTTTCCACCATCGGCGTGATGGAGGAGCTGGCGGCGGCTGCCCTGGCCCGGGGCATGGATATCGACGTCAAGCGCAGCTCGTTTGAGGAGGTGCGCCTGCACGCGGCGGACTATATCGTAATGCTGCTGTTCGCGGGATTGAGCACGACGATCGTGGTGCTGGTCACGACAAAGGGGGCGGCGGGCCTATGATCGAATTCAAGAACGTGAGCTTCCACTACGGCGGCGATAACGGCACGGGCGAGGGCGTGGATAACCTCGACCTCACCGTCCGAAGCGGCGAAGTCGTGGTGCTCTGCGGCGCCTCCGGCTGCGGCAAGACCACCGTCACCCGGCTCATCAACGGGCTGGCCCCGCACTTCTTCCCCGGCGAATTGGAGGGCGAGGTGTGGGTGGACGAGCTGTGCGTCTCCACCGCGCCCCTGTCCGAAACGAGCAGACTGGTGGGCAGCGTCTTCCAAAATCCCAAGAGTCAGTTTTTCAATGTAGATTCCACCGGCGAGCTGGTCTTCGGCTGCGAGAATCAGGGCATGGCGCGTGAGGAGATGCGCCGCCGACTGGACAAGACCGTCGAGGACATGAGGCTCTCCGCCCTCTTGGGGCGCAACATCTTTGAACTCTCCGGCGGGGAGAAGCAGCAGATCGCCTGCGGCAGCGTCTATACCGCCCAGCCTGCGGTCTATGTGCTGGATGAGCCGTCCTCCAATCTGGACAAGAAGGCCATCACCCGCCTGCACGAGACGATCCGGCGCATCAAGGAAGCGGGCAAGACCATCGTTGTCTCCGAGCACCGGCTCTACTATCTCATGGATCTGGCCGACCGTTTTCTCTATCTGGACGACGGGCGCATCGCCAGAAGCTTTACCCCGGACGAGCTGCGAAAGCTCACCGATGACGAGCTTGCCGCCCTGGGCCTGCGGTGTACCGACCTGCATACGGTGACGCGAAGTCCTTTGATCGGGGAGATTCCACACGGCGGCAAGCCCGCCGTGGAGACGGTGGACTTGAGCTGCAACCGGGGCAACCATCAAATTCTGGACATCGACCGCATGAGTTTCCCCGAACACAGCATCATCGCCATGATCGGGGATAACGGCTGCGGCAAATCCACGCTGACCGAATCCCTCTGCGGCGTCATCCCCTCCAGCGGCAGCGTGGCCTTCAATGGCACGTATCTGTCGGACAAGGAGCGGGCCAGACGCAGCTATCTTGTCATGCAGGACGTGAACCGCCAGCTTTTTTCCGACAGCGTGATCGAGGAAGTGATGCTCAATGCCCCGGTTTCACGGGAGGAGGCGGAGCGGGTGCTGGATAGCCTCGGCCTGAAGGAACAGGCGCAGCGGCACCCGGCCTCCCTCTCCGGCGGGCAGAAGCAGCGCGTGGCCATTGCCTCGGCCCTCTGCGCGGGGAAAGAGATCCTGTTCTATGACGAGCCCACCTCCGGCCTGGATCGGGGCGGCATGGAGCGCTTCGGCGCCCTGCTGCGGCAGATGCAGGATAAAGTCACCTCGGTCATCATCACGCACGACCCGGAGCTGATCTTGCAATGCTGCACCCATATCCTCCATGTGGAGAACGGGCGCATCCTCGGCTTTTATCCCCTCAACGACGAGGGGGTGCAGCGCATGCGCTGGTACTTTCTGTCGGAGAGCGGGGAGAGCACTTCCAAGCGGCGGGAGAAGCTCGGCATGTTCGGCAAGGTCCTGCAATATGCGGGGCAATTTAAGAAGTTCACCTATTGGGCGGTGGCCTTTATGATCGTGGGGGCGCTTTGCAGCGCGGTGCCTTATCTGGGTGTGTATTCTCTGATCGACCGGCTGTTAAAGGGAGGCGGCGTGAGCCTTTCCGCTGCGCTTCCGGCGATCCTGGGCGTGCTGATCTTCGGCATTCTCTACGCGGTCACCTATACCGTCGGCCTGCAGCTGAGCCACCGGGCAGCCTATCACACGCTGGAAAATCTGCGCGTCAGCCTGCAGGAAAAGCTGGAGCGCCAGCCCCTGGGCAACGTGCAGGAGCTGGGCACCGGCGCGGTCAAAAAACTGTTCACCGATGACATTGAGTCCATCGAGCTGATGCTGGCCCATGTGATCCCGGAGGGAATTGCCAATCTCACGGTGCCCGCGGTGATCCTGCTGGTGCTGGTAGCGGTGGACTGGCAAATGGCGCTGTTGACTGTTATCATGCTTTTATTCGGCTTTGCCGCCTCCCGGCAGATGTACGCTGTCGGCATGGACCGCATGGGCAGTTACTTTGCCGCCTCCAAGCGGCTCAATAACACCATCATCGAATTCGTCTCCGGCATGGAGGTGGTGCGTGTCTTTAACCGCGAGGGGGAGTCCGGCAGGCGCTTTGAGGAAGCCGTCAACGGCTACCGGGATTTCGCGCTGGCCTGGTACAAGGTCTGCTGGCCGTGGATGGCGCTGTATGGGAGTCTCTTTTCCAATGTGGTGCTCTACTCGCTTCCCTTCGGCGCGCTGATGGTGGTGCTGGGCTATCTGCCCTTGAGCCGCTATGCCTTGGCGCTGTGCCTGAGCTTTGCCGTGGGGCCGATGCTGCTGCGCACGCTCTCCCTGATCGGGGCCATCCCGCAGGTCAACTTCAAGATCCAGGCGCTGGAAAAGGCGCTGGACCGCCCACCGCTCAAATGCGGAGCGGCCGCCTTTGAAGGGACGGATCACAGCGTCCGCTTTGAGCAGGTGCGTTTTGCCTATAAAAGCGACGAGGTCCTGAAGGGCGTCTCCTTTACAGCCGAGGAGGGACAGATGACCGCCCTGGTGGGCGAGTCCGGCAGCGGCAAGAGTACCATCGCCCGGCTGCTCAGCCACTACTACGATGTGAGCGCGGGGGAGATCACCATCGGCGGGCAGAGCCTGCGGCAGATGAGCCTGGACGCGCTCAACCGGGAGGTGGCCTATGTCTCGCAGGAGCTATTTTTATTCAACAAGAGTATTTTGGAAAATATCCGTGTCGGCAAGCCTGACGCCACGGATGAGGAGGTCAAAGAAGCGGCGCGCAAGGCGCAGTGCGAGGACTTCATTATGCAGCTGCCCCAGGGCTACGACACCCCGGCGGGCCTGGCCGGGAGCAAGCTCTCCGGCGGCCAGCGGCAGCGTATTGCCTTCGCCCGCGTGCTTTTAAAGGACGCACCCATCATCGTCCTGGACGAGGCCACGGCCTTTATCGACCCGGAAAACGAGCAGAAGATGAACGCGGCCATCGCGGGCATCATCCGCAACAAAACGGTGCTGGTCATCGCGCACAAGCTCTCTTCCATCGTTTCGGCGGACAAGATCATCGTCCTGCGCGAAGGAAAGATCGCCGCCCAGGGCAGGCACGGGGAGCTGCTTGAAAGCAGCGAGGATTATCGCAGATTGTGGACAGCGTCGGAGGAGAGCCGCGGCTGGCTGCTGAAGGGAGGCGAGAGCGCATGATCCAAATGGTGCACCGCATTTTGCAGTTCTGCGGCGGCCGCTTTGCCGCAAAAATCCGCATTGCCTACCTCTTCACCTTCCTGAAATCCATCTGCCAGAACGCGCCGATCTTTGTCGCTGTCTGGCTGATGCGGCTGCTGATGGACGGCACGGCGGATGTGGCCGTCTGCTGTCTGGCGGCGCTCGCGCTGCTTTCGTTTCTTTTCCTCGGCGCGGTCTTTCAAAACCTGTCAGACCGCTTCCAGTCTGCCACCGGCTACGAGGTCTTTTGTGATAAGCGCAAGGCCTTTGCCGCCCATCTGAGGCGGCTGCCCATGGGCTATTTCACAGCGGGCAATCTGGGGCGCATCAGCTCCATCCTCTCGGCGGACATGGTGTTCATCGAGGAAAACAGCATGAATATCGTGGCCGACGTGGTGAGCGACGGCTTTGCCCAACTGGTGCTGACAGCGTTCCTTTTTACGCTGCACCCCTGGCTGGGGCTGGCGGCGCTGGCAACGGAGCTGATTGCCGTCTGCCTTGCCCGGCCCATGAACCGGGAGTCCATGCGAAACTCCAAAGCCCGGCAGCAGGCCGTCGAGGACCTGACCGGCGCGGTGATCGAATACACCGAGGGCCTCGGCGTGTCCAAGAGCTTCGGCCTGACCGGGGAGAGCGCGGCGGAGCTGCGCCGGAGCTTTTCCCAAAGCCGGGACGCAAACCTCACCTTTGAGCGGCAGCACACCCCCTGGGAGCGGGCGCTGCAGCTCCTGTATGCCGTGGGGACAGCGGCGATCCTTGCGCTTTCCGTCTGGCTGAACACACGGGGAGAACTGGACAAAGCAAGCTTTGTGGGTGTGATGCTGTTTCTGCTGAACATCTTTGCGCCGATCAAGCACCTGTTCCAGCTGGATACCCGACTGACCATCATGGAAAACTGCCTGGATCGGCTCGACGCGGTGTTTGCGGAAAAGCCGCTGGCCATGGAGGGGACGAAAGTCCTGCCGGAATCGGCGGCGCATGAGATCGAATTTGACCATGTCTCCTTCGCCTACGGCGCGGAGACGATCTTGCACGACCTTTCCTTTGCCGCCGACCGGGGACAGATAATCGCTTTGGTGGGCGAGTCCGGCAGCGGCAAGACCACGGTTGCCAACCTCCTGGCCCGGTTCTGGGACGTGCAGGAGGGCGAGGTAAAGCTGCGCGGCGTCAATGTGAAGGACCTGCCCATGGAGACGCTGATGACGCAGCTGAGCATGGTGTTTCAGAAGGTTTATCTTTTTGAGGACACGATCCTGAACAACATCGCCATGGGCCGGCCGGACGCAAGCTATGAGGAAATTGTGGAGGCGGCGAAGAAGGCCCGCTGCTATGACTTTATCATGCGCCTGCCCTACGGCTTTGACACTGTCGTGGGCGAGGGCGGAGCCAGTCTCTCCGGCGGCGAGGCGCAGCGCATCTCCATTGCCCGCTGCATGCTCAAGGACGCGCCTGTCATCATCCTGGACGAGGCCACCGCCAGCGTGGATGCCGACAACGAGGTCTATATCCAACAGGCCCTGAGCGAGCTTTGCCGGGACAAGACGGTGTTGGTCATTGCCCATCGGCTCAATACCATACGGGGTGCAGATCAGATTTTAGTGCTGGATAAGGGCCGGATCGTTGAGCAGGGCAGGCACGAGGAGCTGATGATCAAGGACGGCGCTTATCGTCATATGGTTCAGCTGCAGGAGCAGATGAAAAGCTGGGATCGGGAGGTGCGTCCATGAGCAAGAATACCTGCCGCATGATCGGCCTTTTGACGATGCTTGTCAGCGTGTTCCTCCTGATCGGCGGACTGTACCTGGGACAGGCCGGCGTGCCGGGCGCTGTGCCCCGCGTCTGCCTGATCGCGGGACTTGTGCTGCTGGTCATCGGCGTCGTCTTTTACCGCGTGCTGAAAAGTGAATAGATGCGCAAGGGGCTGTCTCAAAACGTCCGATCCCGTCATTGCGAAGCCCCGCAAGGGGCTGTGGCAATCCGTTTTCCCTCTGTAAGAAACGGATTCCCACGCAAAAAAGGCCGCATATGCGGCCCTTTTTGCTCGGAATGACAGGCTGGTTTCCGTTTGGAGACAGCCCCTTTTACTTGACGGGTTAGAGCTTGCTAACTATAATTGGACCGGTACTTCATGCCGGACACCGCCGCGCTTTAGCGCGTTTATTGGGGAACCGTCATTTTTGAGCACACGGAGGAATTACAATGAGCCTGTTATACAGCATCTTAAAACCCGTTATGCGGAAGGTCGTCAAGGGCAGCTCAGTCCATCAGGAGGAGAGCTATGAAGAATTCAAGCAGGCTTCTTACGCCATCCAGAAGAAGTTCAAGTTTACCCTGCCCAGGATCAAAGGCTATGAATTCCGGGACCAGCAGCTGGACGGCTTTCATATCATCGTGGGGAAGAAAGCGGGCAGCAAGCCGGACCGGGCCGTCGTCTACTTTCCCGGCGGTGGCTCCCGCCGGTGGCAGCTGCCCTTCAAAAGCTCCATCAAGCGCTATATTACCGAGACCGGCGCAGAGCTCTGGATACCGCTCTATCCGCTGCTGCCGGACTATGATCTGATGGACGAGACGGAGTTCACGGTCAGGGTGCACGAAAAGATGCTGCAGCGCTTTCGGCCGGAGGCCATCGTCTGGCTGGGCTTCTCCGGCGGGGCGGATGTGCTGATGCAGGCGGGGCGGCATATGGTGCAGAAATTCCCGGATTTGCCCATGCCGGGACTGATGATCCCGGTGTCTGTCTCCGGGCTGCTGATGAGCGAGGAGGCCAAAGCGCGCATGAAGGAGATCGACCCAAGGGACCCCCTCCTGCACTGGGATATGTTCGACACGATGGTGAAGTACTATAACCCGAACGGAAATCTGCCGCAGTATATCCTGGGCAAGGCGGATGAGGACGACTACACGGGCTTTCCCAAGGTCATCATGTACTTTGCCGGGGATGAGGTCTTTGCCGGAATCGCCCCGGACTATGAGAAATCCTTCATCCGCTGCGGCGTGAAGGACTATGCAATCAAGATCAAGCCCGGTATGTTCCACGCCTGGCCGGTATTTCCCTTTGTCAAAGAAGGGCGCGAGGGTGAGCGGGAGATCATCGATGACATCCGGCGCTATTACGCGGACTGAACGCGCACGCCGCTTTCTCGCATAACACGCATGTGCCTTAAAACAGCGTGCATATCCAGGCGGCAAGCGCGGAGGCCGCGGGGAAGATCACCAGCAGCTTCAACAGCTGACTTTTGATGTTATAGCCATACTTTCTGTTGGCGTATACGCTTTCGACCTCCGGGTAATAGTACTGGAAGAAATGGAACTTCATCAGCAGGAAGTAGTCAAAGCAGACCATATCGTAAATCTTGTAAACGGTGAAGATGAACACAAACCGCAGGAAAAACTGCGAGAATGTGAAACCGCTTCTGAAACCGTCCCAGATGGAAACCACGCCAACACCCAGTATCATGACAACGCTGAACAGCATGAGCGTCCAACCGATGACTCTCGCGCCATAGAACAGCTCCTCCGGCCTTGGCTTGAGCACTTCCTGCGCTTCCTTTGGCGCCGAGGAAAAGAATTCATTTTTCTGAACAAAAGCCACGGCCGACAGCAGCATCAGCGTGATTGCCGCACAAAACACGATCGTCAGAAAAATTGTTAATAGCATTACGTTTTACCTCCCAAAATCACTTGGCCGATATCCACGGTCGGCAGCGGTTGACTTTCCTGCTGCAATCTTTTATATGAGAACTGCTCGGACCGGCCGTGCCTGCGCTTCGCGGTTGTGATGATGCCCCTTGCATTTCAACATCTTCAACGCCGGTTAGCAATATCTAACTGCATGATAGCACACTTCTTATGAAAGCGCCATAGCTTTTGAAAAAAGATGCGGCCCATGACGAACAAAACCGCGCACAGCCTCGCAAGTTTGGCCAAATTGAACGCCCCGTTTCCTGCCCCGCATTCCGCATTGACAAACGGCACAGTCCGCCGTATAATGAACACAGAAAAAGGCGTTGCCGGTAAACGGTCTCGCCCAGTTAGGAATCTATGTAATAGAAACCGTCACTTGGCAGAGTGGCGGTTTCTGCTTTTTACAGTGATTGTCACAGTCCATTGAAGAACGTGAAAGGTCAATGTAATCGGCATGGCAACACCCCCTTTCGGGTGGTGTAGCGAGACCGCCTACCGTATATAGACAACGCCTTACCCTTGCGGGCGTTTTTTATTCTACAAAAAATGTCAATGCTTGTCAATGTTGAGCCATTTCCTTCATCAATCAGACACCCTGCCTCTCTCAAAATCAGGATTCAGGCAGGGTGTCTGTATATGTATCCAGCGGGGACTCGCTTGCATTTGCGCCTCGCGTGGGATCGGCGCAAATAGAGGTATTCGCCAGTGTTTGCACTGGCTCATGCACACGCCGCCGGCGTGTGCGGACATGGTTCGAGTCCCTCGCTGGGCACCAAAAAAGAGACCGCAAAAGCGGTCTCTTTTTTGGTGCTCTAGCGGGGACTCGAACCCCGGCGAAGCCTGCCGCGAGCGGCCTGCTTCGCAGCTTGATCCGCTGCGCTCAAAAAACGCTCCGCGTTTTGGTGTCCGGGGTTCGAGCCACGAATAACAACGAAAAACAGGCAGACCACCGAAAGGT
>JAFTGE010000108.1 GCA_017458085.1 Oscillospiraceae bacterium | reverse complement strand
GTCTATCCCGCCTTCTCCATCTCCGACAAGGTCAATTGTATCATCCGTCAGTATGCCAAGAAGCTGGGCTTGGGCATCGGCATTGTCGGCCTGTACAACATCCAGTTCATCGTGGACTATGAGGAGAACGTCTACATCATCGAGGTCAATCCCCGCTCCTCCCGCACGGTGCCCTTCCTCTCCAAGGCCACGGGCTACTCCCTGGCGGACATCGCCACCGAGGTCATCCTCGGCAAGAGTCTCAAGGAGCAAGGCCTCTTTGACCTCTACCCGGAGGAGAAAAAGCGCTGGTATGTAAAAGTGCCGGTCTTCTCCTTCAACAAGATCAAGGGCCTGGACGCGTATTTAAGCCCCGATATGAAGTCCACCGGCGAGGCCATCGGCTACGACAGGAAGCTCCACTGGTCGATGTTCAAGGCCATTCAGGCCGCGGGCATCCATCTGCAAAACTACGGCACGGTGCTTGTCACCGTGGCCGACGAGGATAAGCCCGAGACGCTGCCCCTGGCCAAGCGCTTTTACGACATGGGCTTCAACATCGAGGCCACCACCATGACCGCCGACTACCTCAACGCCCACGGGGTTCCGGCCCGGAAGCTGCGCAATCTGAGCGAGGGCAGCGACGACGCGCTGCAGTCCATCCGCTCCGGCTACGTCAGCTACATCATCAACACCCGCGCCATCCTCTCGGGCGTGCACTACATCAACGGCGTGGCCATGCGCTCCTGCGCGGTGGAAAACGGCGTGACCACCTTCACCTCACTGGACACGGTGCGCATCGTGCTGGACGTGCTGGAGGAGATGACCAACAAGGTCAGCGCCATCGACGAGGAATAAGCGATAGGATTCTCGCCGGTGCTTGGCCAACAGGAAAAGGCATAAAGATCAATCCATGAAAAAACCTCTCCTTGAAGGGAGAGGTTTTTCATTCAATATAAATCTTTACACGATACCCTGGGCCATCATGGCGTCGGCCACCTTGAGGAAGCCGGCAACGTTGGCGCCCAGCATCAGGTCGCCCGGCTTGCCGCAGGCAACAGAAGCGTCATAGCAGGCCTGATAGATGCTCTTCATGATGCCGCTGAGCTTCTCGTCCACCTCGTCAAAGCTCCAGGCCATGCGGATGGAGTTCTGGCTCATCTCCAGGCCCGAGGTGGCAACGCCGCCCGCGTTGGACGCCTTGCCCGGCGAGTACAGCAGCCCCGCCTCCTGCACGGCGGCAATGGCCTCCGGCGTCAGGGGCATGTTGGAGCCCTCGAACACGGCGATGCAGCCGTTGGCAATCAGAGCCTTGGCTCCGTCCAGATCCATCTCGTTCTGGCTGGCACAGGGATGGGCGATGTCGCACTTGACGTTCCAGATGTTCTTGCAGCCCTCAACATATTCGGCGCCCTCGACCTCGTCGGCGTAGACGCTGATGCGGGCGCGACGGTTCTGCTTGATGTCAAAGAGCTTTTCAAGATCGATGCCCTTGGGGTCGTAGACATAGCCCTTGGAATCGGACATGGCGACGACCTTGCCGCCGAGCTGGGTGACCTTCTCGGCGCAGTACTGGGCCACGTTGCCGGAGCCGGAGACAACAACGGTCTTGCCTTCGTAGCTGTCGCCCCGCAGATGCTTGAGCGCCTCGGCCGAGAAGTAGCACAGGCCGTAGCCGGTGGCCTGCGTGCGGGCCAGGGAGCCGCCGAAGCTGAGGCCCTTTCCAGTGAGCACGCCCGCGTCAAAGCGGTCGGCAATGCGCTTATACTGTCCAAAGAGGAAGCCGATCTCCCGCGCGCCCACGCCGATATCGCCGGCGGGAACGTCGGTAAACTGACCGATGTGGCGGTAAAGCTCGGTCATAAAGCTCTGGCAGAAGCGCATGACCTCCGCATCGCTCTTGCCCTTGGGGTCAAAGTCGCTGCCGCCCTTGCCGCCGCCCATGGGCAGCGTGGTCAGGGAGTTTTTCAGCACCTGCTCAAAGCCCAGGAATTTCAGGATGGAGAGGTTGACCGAGGGATGGAAGCGCAGGCCGCCCTTGTACGGGCCGATGGCAGAATTAAACTGGACACGGAAGCCGCGGTTGACACGCACAGCGCCGCTGTCATCCACCCAGGGAACGCGGAATTCCACCACGCGCTCCGGCTCGACAAAGCGCTCCAAAAGCGCGGCCTGCTCCCACTCGGGGTGCTTGTCGACGATCAGCTCGAGGGAGTCAAAAACCTCACGCACGGCCTGGAGAAACTCCGGCTCGTTTGCATCACGGCGCTCAACCTCGGCATATACCCGCTGCAAATACTCACTCTTAAACATAGAGCGTTCCTCCTTTTACACATTAAACTGTAAAACAATTATACCCTATTCTGCCCGGCCGCACAAGAAAAAACGCATGTCCTGATTTTTAAAATTTCGTCAGGACATGCGGATTTTTTTGTTATTTTATTACAAAATTAACGGTTTCTTTACTGTTCCAGATCCTTGAGGAACAAGGCCGCCTCGCCGTCGGAGGGGGTGAGGAAGCCGGTGCGGGGACTGACGGTGAAGGCGTCCACCGCCGGGCCGTCCATCAGGCAGGAACGCTTGAACTGCTGGCTAAACCAGCGCTTGCAATAGCTGGTGAGCCAACGGACAAGCTCCTCGTCGGTAAACTCGTCGCCGTAGGCGGCCTTGGCCAGGCGCAGGGTCTTGGACGGTGTAAAGCCGCAGATCATCATCTTGTGGGTGAAGAAGTCCTGCAGGCTGTAGGAGCCGACGGCATCCTCGCTCTTCTGCTCGATCATGTCGTCGTGGATGGGCAGCAGCTCCGGCGTCACGGGGCAGTCGAGCACATCGTACAGCGCGGCCTTGAGGACCTTGTCCTCGGTCTTGCCGGCGATGTAGCTGACGTTGGCGCGCACCTGGGTCTTGGTCAGACCGAGGTTTACGTCGTACATGCTGGTGTGGTCGCCGTTGTAGGTGCACCAGCCGTCCACAAACTCGCTGAGGTCCTCGGTGCCGACGTCGAGACCGTTGACCTTGTTGGCGATGTCCATGAGGACCTGGGTGCGCTCACGCGCCTGCGCATTTTCAAAGGCGATGGAGTAGTCGTCATGGGCGTGGCCAATGTCGTCAAAGTGCTGATAGACGGCCTTGCCGATGTCAATGACGCGGACCTCCGCGCCCAGCTGCTCGGCCACGACGATGGCGTTGGACTTGGTGCGGGAGGAGGTGCCGAAGCAGGGCAGCGTGCAGGCCACGACATTCGTGGCGGGCAGACCCATTTTCTCCACCGCCATGGCGCAGACCATGACAGCCAGCGTGGAGTCCACGCCGCCGGAGATGCCCACCACGCAGTGGGTCAGGCCCGCATACTGCATGCGCTTGACAAGGCCGGAGACCTGAATGTCCAGCATGCGCTCACAATAGGCGGCCATATCCTCGCCCTTTTCGGGCAGGTGGGGGTACTTATAGTAGCTGCGGGTCAGGGCGGTCTCCTCCGCTTCACGGCCCCAGAAGCTCAGCGCATAATCAAGATCCAGATCGAAGCCGCCGCGCTTCCGGCGCTGATTCATCAGATACTCCACGTCGATCTCACTGACGGCGAAGCTGTCCTCCTGCTCGGTCTGGGCGAGAATGACGCCGTTTTCCGCCACCAGGCACAGGCCGGAGAAAACATTATCCGTGCTGCTCTCCCCCTTGCCGGGGGCGGCCAGGACAACGCCGGCGGCCAGGCGCTTGGACTGGTACTTGATGTTCAGCTCGGCATCGGCGGTGGAGCTGACGGTTTCGGGGAAAGAGGCCATCTGGACGATCACAGTTGCGCCCGCAAGCGCGGCGTCCGCCGAAGGCGGGGTCACCGCGTCCAGATCCGCGCCCAGCTCCGCGGCAACAAGAAGTCCGGGGACAGCGCGATGCTCAAAGAGCATCCCGGCGCTGACAGGGACGCTCTCCCCGTCGATCTCCTCGGCCCAGCCGTCAACAGCCACGGTCTGGAAGCGGCTGCCCTCCACCTCGGTGCGGGGCACGAGGCCGAGGATTTCTCCATCGTAAAGGGCGGCGGCCACGCTCAGCAGGCGGGAACCCATCGCCCAGGGCAGGCCGACGAAAGCCAGCACGTCCTTGCCCTCGGTGGCCCTGGCGACCTTGACAAGGGCCTTCTTCGCGCCCTCGATGAGCACGCGGTGGCCGATCATGTCATAGCAGGTGGCGCCGGTGAGGGTCAGCTCGGGGAAGGCCAGGAGCTTGACGCCCAGGCTCTCGGCCTTTTCGATGCAGGCGATAACCTGATCGGCGTTATAGTCGCAGTCACAGACCCGGATCATGGGGGAGGCTGCGGCGACCTTGATAAATCCGTTTTTCATTTCCGCTTATCCTTTCCCGCTTCAGAACTTCACGCGCGCGGCAATATAGTCCTTGACCTCGCTGATGGGAATGCGGACCTGCTGCATGCTGTCGCGCTCACGGACGGTGACGCAGTGGTCGGCCTCGTCGGTCTCGGTGCCGACGGTGTTGAAGTCGAAGGTGATGCAAAACGGCGTGCCGATCTCATCCTCGCGGCGGTAGCGCTTGCCGATGGAGCCGGTCTCGTCGTAGTCGCACATGAATTCCTTGCTCAGCTCCTGATACAGCTCCATAGCCGGGCCGGTCAGGATCTCCTTCTTCGACAGCGGCAGGATGGCGCACTTGAAGGGAGCCAGCGCCGGGTGCAGGTGCAGCACCGTGCGCACATCGTCGTTGCCCTTCTTATCCTGGCCGACGACCTGCTCGTCATAGGCCTCGCACAGGAAGGCCAGGGCCACGCGGTCGCAGCCCAGAGAAGGCTCGATGACATAGGGGATGTAGTGCTCGTTGGTCTCCTGATCGTAGTAGGTCAGGTCCTTGCCGGAGGCCTCCTGATGGCGGCCCAGGTCATAGTCGGTGCGGTCGGCAATGCCCCACAGCTCGCCCCAGTCGGTGAACGGGAAGGCGTACTCGATGTCGGTGGTGGCGCGGGAGTAGAAGGCAAGCTCCGCCGGCTCATGGTCGCGCAGTCTGAGGTTTTCTTCCTTGATGCCCAGGGAGACCAGCCAGTTTTTGCAGAAATCCTTCCAGTAGGCAAACCACTCCAGGTCGGTGCCGGGCTTGCAGAAGAACTCGCACTCCATCTGCTCAAACTCGCGGGTGCGGAAGGTGAAGTTGCCCGGGGTGATTTCGTTGCGGAAGGCCTTGCCCACCTGGCAGACGCCGAAGGGCAGCTTGCGGCGGGTGGTGCGCTGGATGTTGGCGAAGTTGACGAAGATGCCCTGCGCCGTCTCGGGCCGCAGGTAGCAGACAGACGAGGAGTCCTCGGTCACGCCGATGGAGGTCTTGAACATGAGGTTGAACTTGCGGATGGGGGTGAAGTCGTGCTTGCCGCAGATGGGGCAGAGAATATCGTCATGCTCGGCAATGAACGCGTCCATCTCGTCAAAGCTCATGGCGTCGACATTGACGTCAGGGTGCACGTCGCCGATGAGCTTGTCCGCGCGGTGGCGGGACTTGCAGGCCTTGCAGTCGAGCAGCGGATCGGAGAAGCTGGCCACGTGCCCGGTGGTGACCCAGGTCTGGGGGTTCATGATGATCGCCGCGTCGAGGCCCACGTTATAGGGGCTCTCCTGCACGAACTTCTTCAGCCACGCCTTTTTGACGTTGTTCTTGAACTCCACACCCAGCGGGCCGTAGTCCCAGGAGTTGGCAAGGCCGCCGTAGATCTCGCTGCCGGGATATACAAAGCCGCGATTCTTGCACAGGGCCACGATCTTGTCCATTGTCTTGTCTTGTTTGTTCATTCGTTTCGTCCTTTCCCACGGCTGGCCGCCGCAGAGATAAAATATTGTCTTCCGACAAAACTATATTATACCAGTCCTTGCCCCGGCATTCAACAAAAATTCACGGTTTTCCCCTGTGAAAATGCAGACACAGTGGCGCTTCCCCGCCGCCCTTCCCTTAAAAAATCTTTATCTTTTTCAATTGCGCATTCCCTTTGCTGAAAAAACGTGTATAATATGGATATTAAAGACAGACACAGGTGGACAGATCGATGGAAGCAAACGAACAACCCAAGAAAGAGAAAAAACGCGGCGGGAAGCTGCCGGTGATCCTGGCGGTGGTCCTGGCCTGGGTGGTGCTGATGGCGTCGATGGCGGCCATTCTGGACGCGCGCTACGTGCGCTTTTACCTCTACGGCGACGAGACGGTCACTGTAGAATGCGGCGACGCCTTTGTCGATCCCGGCGTCTACGCCGTCACCGCGGGCCGGCTCTTTGGCGAGAGCGAAAGACACCTTCCGCTCAGCACGCTCGGCGAGGTGGACACCTCCCGGGTCGGCAGCTATGTGCTCCGCTACACGACGCGCTGGGCCTTCTCCGACTACAGCACGGAGCGCACCGTCAATGTGGTGGACACCACGCCCCCCGTCATTGAGCTGAAGACCGTGGAGGGCTACGAACCGACCTGGCTGACCGGCTATGCGGAGGAGGGCTACACCGCCTACGACATCTGCGACGGCGATCTGACCGGCCATGTGCAGCGCACTGCAGAGGCCGACCGCATCGTCTACACCGTCACCGACGCGGCCGGCAACACCGCCACCGTGGAGCGCGTGCTGCCCAAAATCAACTACCAGCCGCCCGTCATCAATCTCAACGGCGATCAGCACATGATCGTGTATGCCAGCCTGAATTTCACCGATCCGGGCTTCGAGGCCCACGATCTGCTGGGCAACGATCTGACGGACCATGTGGTCTGCGAGGGGGAAGTCGTTCCCTATGCCGCGGGCGAATATCAGCTGACCTACACCATCACCAGCGACTTCGGAGACACGGTGACCGCCGTGCGCGAGGTGACGGTTGTGCCGGTGGAGATCCCCGACACCATCATGCCCGGAGAAAAAACCATCTACCTCACCTTTGACGACGGGCCGGGGCCGTATACCGCGGGCCTGCTGGATGTGCTCAAGGCCTACAACGTCAAGGCCACCTTCTTTGTCACCGCCGCCAATGAGAAATACTTCGACCAGATCGGCCGGGCATTTCGCGAGGGACACAGCATCGGCGTGCACTCGGCCACCCACAACTACAACAAGATCTACGCCAGCGAGGACGCCTTCTTTGAAGACTTCTTCACCATGGAGGACATCATCTACGACCAGACGGGCAGCTATACCCAGCTGTTCCGCTTCCCCGGCGGCAGCTCCAACACCGTCAGCCGCTTCAACCCCGGCATCATGTCCCGCCTGACGAAGGCCATGGCCGACATGGGCTACCAGTATTACGACTGGAACGTATCCTCCGGCGACGCGGGCGAGACCAACAAGACCAATCAGATCATCGAAAACGTCAAGGACGGCTGCTCCAACTTTAAAACCTCCGTCGTTTTGCAGCACGACATCAAGGACTACAGTGTGGCGGCTGTGGAGGAGATCATCCGCTGGGGGATGGCCAACGGCTACACCTTCCGCCCCCTGCAGCTGGACAGCTACGCGGCCCACCACGGGGTCAACAACTGATTAGGAGGATGCTCCATGATACTGGCCATTGACGTGGGCAACACCCACATTGTACTCGGTATGATCGAGGATGGCGAGATCCGCCACATTGCCCGCATTCACACAGAGGTGCTGGAGACCGGCATGGAATACGCCATCAAGCTCCGGCAGATCACCGACTACTACGGCGTCAACCCCGCGGCCTTCGAGGGCGCGATCATCGGCTCCGTCGTCCCGCAGGTGACCGAGGCGCTGCGCGCGGCGCTGGAGAGCCTGATCGGAAAGAAGCCCATGGTCGTCGGCCCCGGCGTCAAAACCGGAATGAACATCCGCATCGACGATCCCTCCACCGTGGCAGCCGACCTGATCGTCGGCGCGGTGGCGGCAAACGCCCAGTACGGCGCGCCCTGCATCGTCATCGACATGGGCACCGCCACCACCATGGTCGTGGTGGACAAAAGCGGCAGCTTCCGCGGCGGCGCCATCGCGCCCGGCGTGAAGCTGGGCTATCACGCCCTCTCTTCCGGCACCAGCCTGCTGCCCGAAATCTCCATCCTCGCGCCGAAAAAGGTCATCTCCGCCAACACCGTCGACTGCATGCGCTCCGGCGCGGTCTACGGCGCGGCGGCTTACATTGACGGCATGGTTGCGCGCATGGAGGCCGAGCTCGGCTATCCCTGCACGGTGGTCGCCACCGGCGGCATCGCCAAGCATATCGTCCCCTACTGTCAGCGGGAGGGTATCATCGTCGACAGCGACCTGCTGCTCAAAGGACTGTGGACCATCTACCAGAAAAACCGATAAAACCATTCCGGGAGGCATCAACATGGATCAAATGGAACGCATGCGCGCAAGGCATTCGGTGCGCAACTATCTGAATCAACCCATCGAGGAGGAAAAACGCGCGGCATTGCAGGCGGCCATTGACCGCGTCAACCGCGATGCCGGACTGCATGTCCAGCTTTTTACCGAGGAGCCGGAGGCTTTCGACGCCAACGCCCCGCACTACGGGCAGTTCAAGGGCTGCCGCAATTATTTCGCCATGGTCGGCCCCAAGGACGCCGACGAGGCCATCGGCTACTACGGCGAGCAGCTGGTGCTGCTGGCGCAGGAGCTGGGTCTGAACACCTGCTGGGTGGCGCTGACCTTCAAGAAGGGCAAGGTCAAGGTGGACGCGGACAAGGGCGAAAAGCTGCACGTGGTCATTGCCCTCGGCTACGGCGCGGACCAGGGCCGGGCACACAAGAGCAAGGATGCCACCGAGCTTTCCAATCTCTCCGATGCCTCCCCTGCGTGGTTTCGCCGTGGGATGGAGGCCGCGCTGCTGGCGCCGACGGCGGTCAACCAGCAGAAGTTTTATTTTGAACAAAAGGGCGACCGTGTCCGCGCCAGGACCAAGCTCACCTTCTACGGCAAAATGGATCTCGGCATTGCCAAATACCACTTTGAGCTGGGCGCCGGGAAAGAGAATTTCACCTGGGAAGACTGAAGCATGGGTAACGAAAGCGGAGACTGGATCATGTACGGCTGCGCGCCGAACGATCCCCGGCGGCTCCGGACCGTGGAGGAGCTGATCGACTGCGCCGACGAGCTGGGCTTTTTGCCGCTGTTCAAAAACGGGGTGCCGGGCTTTTCCGTGGAGGAGCGCACCCTGGCCGCCGACTGGTGGACGGAGGATTACGACCGGGACCCCTGGTACTGGCGGGTCAGCGCAGCAGGCAGCGGGAAGGTGGCCTACGGGAAGTTCTTTGACAAGAAGGCGGGCTTTATCTCCCTGCGGTGGCTGCCGATCTTCGCCAACTGGCGGCGGGACGGTTATGACTTCGACGCGAGGTATGACGACGGCCTGGCCACCGTGCGGCAGAAAAAGATCATGGATCAGTTTGAAAAGCACGAGGAGCTGTTCAGCTTCGAGCTCAAAGAGCTGGCAGGCTTCGGCAAGGGCGGCGAGAAAAATTTTGAGGGCACCGTGACCGGCTTGCAAATGCAGAGCTATCTGGTGCTGAAAGACTTTCGCTGCCGCAAAAACAAATACGGCGAGGACTACGGCTGGCAGATCGCGGTGCTGGCCCCGCCGGAAAAAATCTGGGGCTATGACGCGGTGACCGCCGGGTATGCCGAGGACCCCGCCGCCTCACGCGGGCGTGTCCTTGAGCAGGTACGGCAGCACTTCCCCACGGCCGACAACGCGGCCATTCAATCCATATTCAAATAGGAGTCCATATGAAGAAGACCGTTTTGAGAAATTACGCCCGGCTGATTGCGAAGGTCGGGGCCAATGTACAGAAGGACCAGGAGGTCATCATTTTCGCCGGGCTGGATCAGCCGGAATTTGTCAAGATGCTCACGGAGGAATGCTATAAGCTCGGCGCAGGGAAGGTCCGCGTGGAGTGGAGCTACGACGCGCTGGAAAAGGTGCACGCCAGGTATCAGAAGCAGCGGGTGCTGTCGAGGACCGAGGAATGGGAAAAGGCCAAGCTGCAGCACATGGTTGACGTGCTGCCGGTGCGCATCTTCCTCGAATCCGAGGACCCCGACGGGCTCAACGGCATCCATAAGCGCTACTTTAAGGCCGTGCAGGCCAGGGCCGCCGTGCGCAAGCCCTACCGCGACGCCATCGACAACAAGCACCAGTGGTGCATCGCCGCGGTGCCGGGCGTGGCCTGGGCCAAGAAGCTCTATCCCACGCGCTCCAAGCGTCAGGCGGTGGAGCAGCTGTGGCGGGATATCCTCTTTACCGCCCGCGCCGACTCCGACGACCCCATCGCCGTCTGGCAGGCGCACAACGCCGATCTCAAGCGGCGCTGCGCCTACCTCAACGGGCTGGGTCTTACGAAGCTCTGCTACCGCGCGGCAAACGGCACGGACTTCTCCGTCGGCCTCATGCCGCGGGGCCGCTTCCACGCCGGGGCCGACACCACGCTGCAGGGCGTGGTCTTTAACCCCAACATGCCCACCGAGGAGGTCTTCACCTCCCCCGACCGGCGTACCGCCCAGGGCATTGTCTACGCTACCAAGCCGCTGTCGTTCCAGGGAAATTTGATCGAAGACTTCTCGGTGCGCTTTGAGGCGGGCCGCGTGGTCGAGGTCAAGGCCGAGAAGGGCCAGAGCGTGCTGGAGTATATCGCCAGCATGGACGAGGCCAGCCATTACCTCGGCGAATGCGCGCTGGTGCCCAAGGAGTCCCCCATCAACCGCTCCGGCCTGCTGTTTTACAGCACGCTCTTTGACGAAAACGCCGCCTGCCACCTGGCCCTGGGCGACGGCTTCCCCGAGTGCGTGGAGGGCTTTGAGGATTTGAGCCGGGAGGAGCTTTACGAGCTGGGGCTCAACAGCTCCATCAACCACACAGACTTCATGATCGGCGCGGAGGATATGGACATCGACGGCGTCACCGAGGACGGACGCGTCGTCCCGATCTTCCGAAACGGCACCTGGGCGTTTTGATGCTGAGGCAAAAGCAGGGAGGGCCAAGGCCCTCCCTGTGTTTGTACACTTCCGCTAATTTTTGGTATCTGGATTCTCGCAAATCTGACAAAAATTTTTTGAAAAAGCGCTTGTATTCCGCCGGTAATTGTGTTAGACTGTCGGCGCAATAGAGACAAATGTCTGCATTTCGCGGACTTACGAAGGAGATAAAGCTATGAAAGTCGCCGTTTTAGGCTTCGGCACCGTCGGTGTGGGCGTCTATGAGATGCTGGCCAAAGCCCCCGGCTTTGAGCAGGGACCCGTGCTGGTGCGCAAGGGCAAGGAGGATCAGCCCTTTAAAGTGTCCTCCATGGAAGCGATCTGTGCTGACCCCTCGGTCGGCGCGGTGGCCGAGGTCATGGGCGGCGTGGAGCCGGCCAACACCTACGTCGCCATGGCGCTGCGGGCGGGAAAACACGTGGTCACCTCCAACAAGGCCCTCGTCGCCGCCAAGGGGATCGAGCTTGCCGCCATCGCCCGCGAGCATGGCGTGTCCTTCCTGTTCAGCGCGGCCTGCGGCGGGGCGGTGCCCTTCCTGCACAACCTGTCCATCGCGGCGCTGAGCGATACGATCGAGGCCCTGGGCGGCATCCTCAACGGCACAACCAACTTCATGCTCGACGCCATGCAGACCGAGGGCAAGGATTACGGCGACGTGCTCCGGCAGGCCCAGGCCCTGGGCTATGCCGAGGCCGACCCCACGGCGGACGTTTCCGGTCTGGACGCACTGCGCAAGATCATGCTGGCCTGCGCGGTGGCCTACGACAAGCTGCCGGTGGACGGCTTCGCCCGCGAGGGCATCGAGAGCATCACCGCCGCAGACGTGACCGACTTCCAGTCCCGCGGCCTGACCTGCCGTCTGGTGACCTCCGGCGGCGAGGCCGGCGAGAGCGTCTACGCCTATGTGGAGCCGGTGCTCTTCCCGGCGGGCGCCCCCGAATGCTCGGTGCAGAAAAACTTCAACATGGCCAAGTACCGCGGCGAAAACGCCGGGTCCATCGTGCTGATGGGTCAGGGCGCGGGCCGCTATCCCACCGCCTCGGCCGTGGTGCGCGATCTGTACGGGATCGGCGGCGTGCCCATGATGACCGAGCGCTGCCGCGAGGTCATCGCCGACAACGCCTCCTGTGTGCACCCCTACTACGTGCGCGTGGCGGCAAAGGACAAGGCGCTCTTTGCGTTTGCCGAGTGCCGGGAGGACGGCGAGAATCTGCGCGGCGTGACAGAGCCCATGGCGGTGCCCGTGATGCACGCCGTGGCCGAGGGCATCCGAAAGGAGGGCGGCAGCATCTTCTTTGCCGCCATGGAGTGAGCGTATGATCAAGGTTGCAAAATTCGGCGGCTCGTCTGTGGCCGGGGCCGAGCAGTTTAAAAAGGTCAAGGCCATCGTCGACGCCGACCCCGCGCGGCGGATCGTCGTCTCCTCGGCGGCGGGAAAGCGCGACGGCGGGGATCACAAGCTGACCGATCTTTTATATCTGTGCCACGCGCACATCACCTACGGCGTCTCCTGCGACGATATCGCCGCTTCCATCCGCGAGCGTCTGGTCGGCATCCGCGACGAGCTGGGTCTCACCCTCGACATCGGCAGCGAGGTCGACGCCATGTTATCGAAGCTCAACCGCGACACCAGCGTGGACGAGCTGGTCTCCCGCGGCGAATATTTCACCTCGAAGCTCATGGCCGAATATCTTGGATATAGGTTTGTGGACGCGGCCGACTGCGTGCTGTTCGGGCTGGACGGTCAGATCGACCGGGAGAAGACCTACGCCGCCATCCGCTCCGCGCTGGAAGCCTATGACCGCATCGTGATCCCCGGCTTCTACGGGAAGCTCCCCACCGGGAAGATCAAGGTCATGACCCGCGGCGGCAGCGATATCACCGGAGCCCTGGCCGCGGCAGCGGTGGACGCCGACATCTACGAGAACTGGACCGATGTGTCCGGTATCCTGATGGCCGACCCCCGCATTGTGGAAAATCCCGCCCCCATCGCCAAAATCACCTACGCGGAGCTGCAGGAGCTGGCCTTCATGGGCGCCTCGGTGCTGCATGAGGACTCCATCGCCCCGGTCAAGGAGAAGGGCATCGCCCTCAACATCCGCAACACCAACCGCCCCGAGGACGAGGGCACCCTCATCGTGGACAGCGTGGACGAGGAAAACGGCGAGCAGGAGCGCTTCATCACCGGCATTGCCGGGCGGCGCAACTTCACCATTCTCACGGTGAAAAAGCACAACATGAACACCACCAATTCCCTGCGCCAGGCGCTGGAGATCTTCGACCGTTACCACGCGCCGGTGGAGCACATCACCCTGGGTCTGGATTCCTTCGCCCTGGTCACCTCGACCGCGGCGCTGGGCGACAGCGTCTACGATGTGATCGCCGACATGCAGAAGGCCGTCCGCCCGGACGACATCCATGTGCAGGAGGGCATCTCCCTGGTGGCCACGGTCGGCCGCAAGATGAGCTTCCAGCCGGGCACCTCCGGCAGACTGTTCCATGCCCTCGGCCGCAACGGTATCAACATCCGCACCATCGCGCAGGGCGCCGACGAGATCTCCATTATCGTGGGCGTGGAAAACAAGGACTTTGAAAACGCGATCCGCGTCTTATACGACCGCTTCGCAGGTTAAGGAGGCTATCACATGAAACCACTGAATATCGCGGTTTTGGGCGCCACCGGCGCCGTCGGGCAGGAAATGCTCAAGATCCTGGAGGAGTACGACATTCCCGTAAACGAGCTGCGGCCTCTGGCCAGCGCACGGAGCGCAGGCAGATGCGTGCGCTTCAAGGGGCAGGACGTCCCCATCCAGGCGGCCAACGACGACGCCTTTGAGGGGCTGGATTTCGTGCTCGGCGCGGTCGAGGGCGACATGTCCCAGCGCTTCGCGCCCGCCATCAAAAAGAGCGGCGCCGTGTACATCGACAACAGCTCCGCCTTCCGTCTCGATCCCGACGTGCCCCTGGTGGTTCCGGAGATCAACGGCGAGGACGCCTTTTTGAACAAGGGCATCATCGCAAACCCCAACTGCTGCACCATCATCACGCTCATGGCCGTGGCCGGGATCGCCAAGCTCTCCCCCATCGAGAGCATGATCGCCTGCACCTACCAGGCCGTCTCCGGCGCGGGGCAGGCCGGCATCGCCGAGCTGAACAGCCAGATGGCCGCCATCTCCGCCGGAGAGCAGCCGGAGGTCAAGACCTTCGCCACGCAGATTGCCATGAACGTCATCCCCTTCATCGACGCCCCCTACGGCAACGACTACACCAAGGAGGAGATGAAGATGCAGAACGAGGGCCGCCGCATTCTGCACGCCCCCGATCTGAAGGTCAACTGCACCTGCGTGCGCGTACCCGTCATGCGCTCCCACTCCATCGCCGTCACCCTGCGCACCGCGCGCAAGGTATCGGTCGAGGAAGCCAAGGCCGCTGTCGCCGCCTTTCCAGGCGTGCGCCTCATTGAGGACTACGAGGGCCGCTGCTACCCCACGCCGCTGGACACCACCGATCAGGATCTGGTGTGGGTCGGCCGCATCCGCGACGATCTGACCGACGACAAGGGCCTGACCCTCTGGTGCTGCGGCGACCAGATCCGCAAGGGTGCAGCCTCCAACGCCGTGCAGATCCTCAAGCTGCTGGCCGAGAAGCTGTAATACTATTTTTTCAATAAAAAGTAGACACTTTTTATTGAAAAGGCGCCGCTCGATGCGTCGCCCATCTGCGCGAAAGCGCAGATGACGTCTCATACAGTTTCCGACGCGCTTGCGCGCTATGAAAAGTAGACTTTGTCTACTTTTCATGGGAAACTAGTATAAAAATGGCATAAAAAATCCGCTCCCGATGGAGCGGATTTTTTATTATCTTTACTTGGTGCCGAAGATGCGGTCGCCGGCGTCGCCAAGGCCGGGGACAATGTAGCCGTGGTCGTTGAGGTGATCGTCCAGCGCGGCGACAAAGATGTCCACATCCGGGTGGTCGGCCTGCATGCGCTTGACGCCCTCGGGCGCGCCGATGATGCTCATGAGCTTGACATGCTGCACGCCCACTTCCTTGAGGAAGGTGATGGCGGCGCTGGCAGAGCCGCCGGTGGCCAACATCGGGTCGACAACGATAACGTCGCGCTCCTCAATATCGGGGGGCATCTTGAAGTAGTACTTCACCGGCTCGAGCGTCTCGGGATCACGGAACAGACCGATGTGACCCACCTTGACGTTGGGCATCATGCTCACCATGCCGTCAACCATGCCGAGGCCGGCGCGCAGGATGGGCACCACGGCCAGCTTCTTGCCGGCAATGCGCTTGCAGTGGGCAACCGCCACAGGCGTCTGCACGTCCACCTCCTCCAGCGGGAGGTCACGGGTCGCCTCATAGCACATCAGCATCGCAATTTCGGACACCAGCTCGCGGAACTCCTTGACGCTGGTATTGCTGTCACGGAGAATGGACAGCTTATGCTGGATCAACGGATGGTCAAACACGCATACATTGCTCATTTTCGTTTCTCCTTTTATATCAATTTAAGGATTCCTTTGCCAAGCGCTCCTGGCGCTCCCGCTCCGCCTGCGACAGGCGCAGATATACCGGCAGCAGCTCGTCCGGCCCGCCGGGGGTCTTGTCCATGGCGGCCATCGCCACGCCCCAGGCGTCCTGCCAGCGGAGGTTTTCCGGCGCCATCGTGCAGGCAAGGCCCTGCGCCGTGAGATAATCAAAGCTCAGCTGCGCGCCGTCACCCACCAGAAAGGCGGGCTCATCCAGGGCCTTGAGCTCCCGCGCCAGTTCCTCCAGGGAGATGGGGCGATCCTCCGTCAGGCGCTGGGGTTTGCCGTCGACGATGCGAAACAGGGCGTTATACACCTGGCTGCGCCGCGCGTCCATCACCGGGCAGATCAGGCCGCCGGCGGCCAGCCCGTGCCAGGCCATGGCCTCCAGCGTCGACACGCCCACGCAGGGCTTATCCCCCGCCCACGCGAGGCCCTTGACCATGGACACGCCGATGCGCACCCCGGTAAAGGAGCCGGGCCCATGAGCCACCGCCAGCAGGTCCACATCCTCAAGCGTCAGCTCCGCATTCTTGAGCATATCCTCCCCCATGGGCAGCAGCGTGCGGCTGTGGGTCAGGCCGCTGCACTGGGTATACTGACTGAGCAGGTGGCCGTCCTTCACCAGCGCGGTCGAGGCCGCCTTGGCCGAGGACTCAAAGGCAAGGATCAGCATAGCTCCGCCCCCTCAATGGTGATTTTCCGCTGCCGGTCACCGAGCTTATCGATGGTAACGCGCACCTCGTCGCCAAAAAAGGCGTCCTGCACGTTCTCACTCCACTCCACGGCACAGACCGCGCCGCGGCTGAGGTAATCCTCCCAGCCGATGTCAAACAGCTCATCCGCGCCGGAGAGCCGGTACATGTCAAAATGGATAAGCTCCCGCTCGCCCAGGTACTCGTTGACAATGGTAAAGGTCGGGCTGGACACGCGGCAGTCAAGCCTCATGCCCCGCGCCATGCCCCGCACAAAGGCGGTCTTCCCCGCGCCGAGGTCCCCGTACATGGCGACCACCGTGCCGCCGGGCAGGGTCGAGGCGAGCTTCGCGCCCAGAGCCTCGGTCTCCTGTTCGTTGTTGCTGATATATTCGGACATCCTGTCCTCCGTTTTCCTTCTCTTTGCCGGGATTCTTCACAATCTTCTAACAAAATACGGACCAAGGCATGCTATACTGTCCGCGTTTTGGGTCCCGGTAATTTTTTCTAAAGCATATTATACCACCGTTTATGCCATTGCGTAAAGAGCAAGTTCGTGGTAAAATACTTTTCGCGTGAAAGTGTAGTCAGAAAGGCGGTGAGATCCTTGCAGAAGTTCAGACCTTATGTGCGGCAGTTTTTCCAGCGGGCCGATATTTTTCTGCTGGTGATCTGTACCGTCTGCGCCATCTTCGGCATTCTGATGGTGGACCGGGCCGTTACCGGTATGTCCGCCGGCGGCTGGGATATGTCCGCACCGTCCAAGTACATTGCGGTGCAGACCTTCTCCATGTTCCTCGGCATCGGCGCCTTCGTCCTCTTTACCGTCATTGACGCGGATATTCTCGGCTCCCAGTGGAAAATCCTCTGCGCCATCAACGTGCTGCTGCTGGTCGCGCTGGTCATCTTCGGCCAGGACGACGGCACCGGCAACAAAAGCTGGATCCGTTTTGCCGGTATCGGCATCCAGCCCTCCGAGGTCATCAAGGTGCTGTATATCATCGTGGCCGCCCGGCAGATGACTTATCTCAAGGAGCATGACGACATCAACGGCTTCATCCCCATTGTGGAGATGGTCGGCCATTTCGTGATCGTGTTCGGCATGATCGTCGTCGTCTCCTCCGACCTCGGAAGCGCCACTATCATCATGTTCATCTTCCTGACCATGTTCTTCGTGCTGGGCGTGCGGCTGTACTGGTTCGCCCTCGGCGGCGCGGCGGTGGCCGCGGCGGTGCCGCTGCTGTGGAACTACTTCCTTAAAGATTATCAGAAAAAGCGTCTGATCGCCCCCTACGACCCCAGCATCGACCCCGACGGCTGGGGCATCACCTGGCAGACCACCCAGTCCAAGCTGACGCTGGCCTCCGGGCGGCTGACCGGCGTGGATGAAACGCACCGCGCCACGGTCTTCACCGGTAAGCACACCGACTTCATCTTCTCCTGTGTGGGTGAAAACCTGGGCATGATCGGCTGCATCGTTGTGATGATCCTGCTGCTGATCATCATTGTCCACATCGTGCGCATCGGCCTCAAGAGCGGCCGCATGTTCGACATGCTCATCTGCATCGGCGTGGCCGCGGCCATGGCCTTCCAGACCTTCATCAATATCGGCATGTGCATCGGCATTACCCCCGTTATCGGTATCACGCTCCCCTTCTTCAGCTATGGGGGTTCGTCCATGGTGACGATGTACGGCGCTATGGGGCTGGTCTCCGGCGTCAAGTACAAGCTCAAGCCGGAGCACTTCTCGCTGATTTACTGAGACGAAAAGGGAAAATTTTTTTATAAAGCTGTTGACATCCGTGGCCGGAGTATGGTATTATCTCAAGGCTGAATGGGACGACGTGCGGGTGTAGTTCAATGGTAGAACACCAGCCTTCCAAGCTGGATACGTGGGTTCGATTCCCATCACCCGCTCCAGCGTGGGCCGCGCCGCTGAGTGTGGGCAAATATGCGCCAATAGCTCAGCAGGATAGAGCAACTGCCTTCTAAGCAGTAGGTCGGGGGTTCGAATCCCTCTTGGCGTGCCATCGTCAGAAGAAACTCGCTTCGTCGGGCTTTGATTTTGAAAAGCGTAGAGAGTGAGTTTTTGATATAGCTTCTCCGCAAGGAGAGCAGCAGGGTAGATCCGCAGGCTTGCCTGTGTTCATATACCGGGCGGGAAGCCGTCTGGACGATTTGGTGGGATTAGCTCAGTTGGTAGAGCACCGGATTGTGGTTCCGGGTGTCGTGGGTTCGAGCCCCATATCCCACCCCACTTAAAAAGAGCCGAGGCTGGCTGCACCGGCCTCGGTTTCTATGCACAATGGGATGTAGTGTAATGGTAACACACCGGACTTTGACTCCGATATAGTGGGTTCGAGTCCCGCCATCCCAGCCACGCCCCAGTAGCTCAGGAGGTAGAGCACCTGCCTTTTAAGCAGGGTGTCCGGGGTTCGAGTCCCCGCTGGAGCACCAAAAG